>NZ_JACGVP010000004.1:0-283997 GCF_014077275.1 Colwellia sp. BRX8-7
TCAAGACTTCACATCAGCGATGACAGTTGGCTCAAACTCACCACAAACTTTGAAGGTATATTCACTGGCGCAGTAGGTACCGCAGAGCATTTGTGTGAATTTACTGAGCACGTGGGGTTAAAGCGAGCACACGGTAAAGCCAATGCCCAAGCTTGTTTGAATAGCGCGTAAACATAGCTACATTCAAAAACAGCAAGAAAAATACAGCTACCTTGGGGGAGAAGTAAAGCTTGCTTGAAATTCATTCATTTAATCAAAACATATAAAAGTCGATATACAAAGGCTTACAAGATGAAGTACATGCCTTGTTGTTGGCCAATGGATAGCCGTGTTTCAGAGCATTATTATTGTGTAGCATTATCATGGCTGGCATAATAATTTTAACAATTTCAATATGATGTCTATTTAGATGTATTTCAGCAATTCAGTACTGTAAAGAAATCTGACACTATACAACTCATCAATCATTTTAATATATTAGATAATATTTACAAACATGAATTTAGATTAGCTTTAGTATCTAATCGAATTTAGAGTATAGAATTTCACTGATAACTACAGATAAATCATTATATAAATCTGATAAAACTATCAAAATACGTATTTCAGTAGTGTAATTGAATAAAACTCAGTGGTGATAATTGTTGTAATTCACTACCTGAAAAACACTACAGGCCAGTAAATTCAACACTCATTTACCACCTACTAAGGGACTTGTAATCAGTTGGTTTGATATGTTGTTCGTTGGTATCACCACAAGCTCAAGATGTTGATTTTAGGCGATAAACTATATTCGTTGATATTAACGGATTTCGAATAAAACAAGGTAATTAAACTTAATAAATGCGTATTAACGGAGTTTTATCAGTTGTTACTAGTTTGAACTCCACAGTCGGCTTTGAGCTTGAAACCAGTCTCACAGCCAAGTAGAAAATCCTAGCTAATAATACTCAAAATACGGTCATGGTTTCACAAAACTTAATGACCGCTGTTGGCTATCACTTGCCCTAAAGAATAACCAGTAGCTAAGGTCAGCAATGCGCACAGAGTGATCGTTAATAATTCAAAATTGACTGGCAGCAATGGTGGTAAAAAGGACTGTTTTTAGGGTTGATTAAGGCCAAAACAGGTAGGTTTTGGCCTTAGTCGTCGTTAAAGGTCGTTACGTTAGCGATTATATTGTTGGTTAGCGGCCTTTATAACACTAGTAGTTAAGACCTCAAATAGGCACAAAATAATAATGCTTTGTTGTCTCAAAAAATTTATTTCGTCCTAAGCCGATAACGTTAACTTAGATTTAGTCCTCGAACGCATAACTCCTTAAGTAATTATCTCAGCTTAGGTTAATGTGAGATAACCTCATTACTGATATCTACTCAGTCAGTTGAAGCAGGTATTAGTGAAATATAATGGCTGCACAAATACATAAGGTACTAAAAAGCAAAGTACCAATAATAACTTTATGATTTTTGTGTTGCTGCGTTTTTAATTCAGTGAACAAGTGCATTTGCTTTTGACGGGTTACTTGGGTC
Organism: Colwellia sp. BRX8-7; assembly: GCF_014077275.1. Taxonomy (NCBI): domain Bacteria; kingdom Pseudomonadati; phylum Pseudomonadota; class Gammaproteobacteria; order Alteromonadales; family Colwelliaceae; genus Colwellia; species Colwellia sp. BRX8-7. Next base: position 1,533 of record NZ_JACGVP010000004.1, read on the forward strand.
GTTTTTAAATAATCATAAAGCAGGTCTGGTATTTCAGGCAGTTTTTCATTCCAAAAAGGCAGATTTTCTTTTATCTTTTTAAATACGGCTTTAACACCCATTTGCTGTTTTACCCAATTCTCTAGGAAAGGTTTAGCTGTTTGCCATAAGTCGAGTTGTGGGTATAGTTGTCGGCCTAAGCCTTCGATATAGAGTAAGGTTTTCTGTAATAAAACTAATTGTGGTTGCACTTCCATATTGAATCGTCTGGCGGTGTTAAAAAGGCTTACCAGCACTTGCCCAAAAGATATTTCTGATAAGGGTTTGTTGAATATCGGTTCGCAAACAGTGCGAATAGCAAATTCAAACTCATCAACACTGGTCTCGCTTGGTACCCAGCCAGAGTCGACATGAAGCTCGGCAACTTTCCGATAATCTCTATTAAAAAACGCGACAAAATTTTCGGCCAAGTAGCGTTTATCTTCACGGTTTAACGTACCACAGATACCAAAATCTATCGCTATCCATGTTGGATCGGCAGGGTTTGTTGCATCGACAAAAACATTGCCTGGATGCATATCAGCATGAAAAAAGCTGTCACGAAATACTTGGGTAAAAAACACTTCAACCCCACGTTCAGCAAGTAATTTCATGTCTACACCAAGCCCTTGAAGTGTCGCTATCTCTCCAACGCCAATACCATAAATACGTTCCATAACCATTACGTTTTCATGGCTAAAATCACTATAAACCTTGGGTACATATAATACGCTATCGCTGGCATTACCCTGGGAAAAATTGTGCTTTAATAAGGTTGCATTCGCGGCTTCACGGTTGAGATCTAGTTCGTCAACAATCGTTTTTCGGTATTCATTAACGACCTCTTTTGGGCGTAGTCGTTTACCATCAGGTAAAAATTTAGCGACAACACCCGCAAATAGCGACATGACTTTTACGTCAGCTAAAATTGTCTCAGTAATGTTGGGACGTAAAACTTTAAGGACTACTTCAAAAGGTTGTCCGTCTTGCAGCAAGGTGGCTGTATGCACTTGGGCAATTGACGCCGAAGCAAGAGGTTTACTATTAAAATCACTAAAATGCTGATTAAATGTTTCTTCACCTATGGCTTCTAAAACAATAGCTTTGGCTAATTCACCATCAAAAGCAGGTACTTGATCTTGCAGCAATGCCAGTTCGTTGGCAAAATCTTCAGGAAGTAAGTCACGACGGGTTGACAACATCTGGCCAAACTTTACAAACACCGGACCTAAAGATTCAATCGCTAGGCGAAGTCGCAAGGCTGAAGGCTTATCTTGGTGTTTATTACGTAACCAGAATAATGTAAAGCGAATGAATTTTGCATACCAAGGTATCATATGGCTTGGGATCAGTTCATCAAGACCAAATTGAAGAAATGTTTTAATGATGCGATAAAGTCGTAAACTGCTCACAATGTTCCTTGAGAATTAAGTTAAGGGAGTTATTTTTTCAGCAAGTCGCTGAATACGTTCCGCTACTGTATTTGTTTGCTTAGTTATTTCAGTAACCTGTTCACTAAAATTACCGAGTTGACTGGCTGTAACCACTAAGCGTTTTTCATGCACTAGCCATTCGCTGGCGTCGGCTTGTATCTGTTGTGTGGCAAAATTAATTTTTTTCGCCCAGCGCTTACTTAACTGCGACAACTTATAAGTAGGAATATCACCAATATGTTGAGCAATTTCGCTTTGCCAATCGATATCTAATGATTGGGCAATATTAGCAAACTGTTGAGCAACTTTAATGTCACCTTGAACATCAAGTTTCTCTTGCTTGATTAACTCTGTAATTTGTTGCTCTTTCTTTAGTTCACGTAAGGTTTTTATACTCGTATTTATTGTACAGTCGCTACGTTCAGTTAGGCCAGTCACTAACACTTTGTTGTTATTAACAGAGAAACTTAGTGGAAAACCTAACTCAGATAATAAAATGGTCAATGTTTTTTCTTCTAAGGTCTGCAAAACACGGGCACCCTTAACACTGATTGCGAGTGCCTGATTAAAGGCAAACTCTACGGTTGAACAAAGCGTTTGTTGAAACATTAACTGACTACTGAAGTTTGTCACGATTAAAATTTATACCCTTTGTGCAGAGCAACAACACCACCGGTAAGGTTTTTGAAACTTGTCTGTTCAAAACCCGCCGAATCCATCATTTCTTTTAATGTTTCTTGATCAGGGTGCATGCGAATAGACTCGGCTAAATATTGATAGCTATCACCATCTTTAGCCACTAATTCGCCCATTTTAGGAAGAATATTAAAAGAATAAAAGTCGTAAGCCTTACTGATTAACTGATGTTCTGGTTTTGAAAACTCTAGCACCAATAAACGACCACCGGGTTTTAATACGCGATAAATAGATCTTAGCGCCATATCTTTGTCAGTAACGTTACGTAAACCAAAAGCTATGGTGACAATATCAAAGGTGTTGTCTTCAAAGGGTAAGTATTGTGCATTAGCTTGTACGTATTCAATATTTTGTACTAAACCTTTGTCACGTAACTTATCTCGACCAACATTGAGCATAGAGCTATTAATATCAGCAAGAATAACCTTGCCTTCACGACCAACTAGCTGTGAAAATTTTGCGGTTAAATCGCCAGTACCACCGGCTAAATCTAGTACTTTGTTACCAGGACGTACGCCACTAGCATCTATGGTGAAGCGTTTCCAAAGGCGATGAATACCAAAAGACATTAGGTCATTCATTACATCATATTGCGCGGCGACAGAGTGAAATACACTGGCAACCTTTGACTCTTTCTCGTTTTTATCTACCGTTTGAAAGCCAAAATGTGTGGTGTTGTCACTTGAAGAATTTGATCCATTTTCTTGATGATTATCTTGTTGAGCGGCCATCTAACATTCACTTATCACTAAAATTACTGACAGTTTACCGTATTTTTTCGCAATTATTAACACTTGAAATCAAGTGGTGGGGTTTTTTATTAAATGGACTGTGCTGGTTAAACTTTATCCACTAATTAATATGCTGTATTATGGTTAATATTATTGTTACATACGGCGATGTTATGAAATTTTATTTAGGGGTCGTAATGACTTTATTACTGGGGTGTCAGCAAACAGCAGCACTAACCGCTAAAAATAGCAGCGAACAAGTTATTATAAAAAAAGTTGTTTGTCGCCAGTCAACGATACCACCACTTAAAAACACGAAAAAGTTAAAAGAGCGGTTAATTGCCAATGGTAAAATTGATGGTTCATTATCTAATGAAGAAATAGAGCATGCAGTTAATAACTATATTCGTAAGAAAAACGCGGCTTTGAAAAACTGTGCTAAATAACAAGTGACACGAGGAAAACTCATGAAGATACCCTATCTATTAGCTTTGTTGGTCTTGATAAGTCAGCTGCCTTTACGAGCAGAGAATACTGATGATATAAAACGTTTTTCAAAAAGTTCACCAGCAGATGCTGGTGTTATTAACAAAGAGCGTATTCTCTATTGGTTAGAAAAAAGAGGTGAATTGTCAATAAACGCCACTGATCAACAAAAAAAACAAGCACTGTCTAACTATCTGATAAAAAAGTCATTTCAACCTAAAGTTTTGCCTCAGGCCTTATCAAAAAAAGTGGTGGCCGCTGAACGTTTTAGTAGTGGAGAACGCCGTGAAAAGATGGGCTTCAATAGTCAATTGAAAAAAACGCAAATAGCCCATTATTTATTACAAGAAACAGCGGATGCTGACGTTGAAACCACGGTTAATATTTTAGCGATACTGATCGATTTTAATGATTTAAAGCATAACGATAATGGTTTGTCAGCGAATGATACCGATATGTTTTATGCGAATTATTCGCCTGCTCATTATAATGAGCTCTTATTTTCTACGAGTGGATTTGATGGTCCATCAGGACAAAATATTGAATCGGCTTATCAATATTATCAACATGAGTCTGGTCAGAAATTCTTTTTTACCGGCCAAGTTAAGGGCTGGGTGACTGCAGAGAATAATGCCAGTTATTATGGTAGTAACGACGAAGAAACCGAAAATGATCAAAATGTTAAGGCGCTTGTTGTTGAAGCAGTTACACAACTTGTTGCTAATGGTTTAGATTTATCCCCTTACGACAAAACTGATTTATTTGATTTTGACGGAGACGGAAATGTTAATGAACCTGACGGTATTATTGATCATATTATGCTTTTCCATGCGAGTATCGGTGAGGAAGCCGGTGGTGGTAATTTAGCCGAAGATGCTATTTGGTCACATCGAAGTTTTGTGCTCAATGATGCGGGTGATCAACCAGCCACTATTCCTGGCTCTGAGATAAAAGCGTTTGGTTATACCATTAATCCGATTGATGCGGCTCCGGGCGTTGTTGTCCATGAATTTGGTCATGATTTAGGTTTACTTGACGAATATGATATCGATAGTAGTGATATTGGGGCGCCCGTTTCAGAATGGTCAGTTATGGCTTCTGGTACTTGGCTGGGCTCTCCAGCAGGAACTCGCCCATCTGCTTTTAGTCCTTTGGCCCGTGATTATCTACAGGAGCGTTATCAAGGCAACTGGATAACTCAACGGCAAGTTGATTTTGCGACATTAAACAATGAGAGTATCTCCTTGGTTAGTACGGTTGATCATACTGCGGTTAACCAGATTAAGGTGAACTTACCGCCCTCTGTATTAGATTTTCCAGCTGCTTACGCGGGAGAATATCAATTTTATTCTAATAAGGGTGATATGTTGGAAAACAGTATGTCGTTCTCAGTCGACCTGCCAGCAGGTACCCCGACATTGTCGATGAAAGCGCGCTGGGAAATAGAACAAGACTATGATTACCTGCAGGTATTAGTAAACGACACCGTGATTAAGGGAAATCACAGCCAAAATAGCAATCCATATTACCCCAGCATAGGTGAATATATCAGCGGAAATTCAGCGGATATTGCCAATGCAGAAGGTGATTTAAAATGGACTGATTTAACCTTTGATCTTGCTAGCTTTGCTGGAAAAAGTGTTGTCATTAAAATTAATTATGTTACCGATCAAGCGGAAGGGGGTTATGGCTTTGTCGCAGATGAAATAAAAGTATTCAATAGTGCGAGCGAGATCTTTGCTATCGATGGCGAAGTAGAAAATCAAGCTACACTTGCGGGCTTTAGCCGTTTAGCTGATAAAATTGCCGGTTTACCCCATTACTATTATGTTCAATTACGCAGTCATACCAGTGTTGATAGCCGCTTAAAAAATATCGGCTACGATGCGGGTGTTTTACTTTGGTATCGTAATGAAAATATTGCTGACAATAAGGTAGATGAACATGCTGGCCAGTTATTTATCGGTGTGGTTGATGCTGATCAAAACTTAGTAAAGGCGTCTAATGGCAGTAACAGAAATTCGGCATATCAGATACACGACGCGGCATTTAGTTTATACGACCAACAACCTTTTAACGGTGATGTGCATAATGTTGCAAAGAGTTTCTTTAGCGATTCCAATGATTACTCTTCGCCAAGTCAACCTGAGTCTGGTGTTATCCTACCCAAACTCGATTTTAGTATGAAGGTCGACTTGCAAAGCTCTGATAGTACTTCGGCAACCGTAACACTTTCAAGCTCCTCGGAAGCGTCCGATTTAAGCGTTTCATTTTCTCATTCAGCTAATGATTTAGTGGTGACCTTTACTTCAAGTCCAGTCGGGGGGGATTCACAATATAGTTATGCTTGGGATTTTGATGATAATAGTACCAGTAACATACAAAACCCTAGTCACACTTTTTCTCAGGCTGGTACCTATAGTGTTGAATTAACGGTAATGGATAGCACAGGCCTTAGCGTTAAAACGACCAGAAGCATCACGGTTAGTAAAGCACCTGCTGTTGTTGTTACCGCACCAGCAAAAGTGAAAACCTCAGGTGGAGGAGCAATAAGCTTTGGTTTATTGTTGAGCTTGTGTTTATTGAGAATAATAAGAAAGTAACTTGGGATTTTTGTCTTTGCTTAGCTGTTTATTTTCCATATAAAGCAGCCTAAGCATTGGTAAAGTATTCGCGGTCTCCCATCCAACGCTGAATAATCGCTTGGGCATTTTGTGGGTGTTTTTTCCAAATAAGATAAGCATGTTGCTGTACTTCTGGAATTAAATGCGCATCTCTGAGCAAGTCTGCTATTTTTAGATCGGCGAGACCCGTTTGCTTGGTACCTAAAAATTCACCTGGACCTCGTATTTCTAAGTCTTTTTGTGCGATAACAAAGCCGTCATTACTTTCACGTAATACCGCTAAGCGTTTGGTTGCGGTTTTAGAGAGTGGGCTTTTATACATTAAGACACAATGTGAAGCGACTGTACCTCTTCCTACACGACCACGTAGCTGATGGAGTTGCGCTAAGCCTAACCGTTCAGGGTTTTCAATGACCATTAAGCTGGAATTGGGGACATCAACACCGACCTCAATAACGGTTGTCGCCACCAATAAGTCTAGTTCGCCTTTTTTAAACGTTTCCATTACTGACTGTTTTTCAGCGGCTTTCATTCTTCCGTGTATCAAACCAATTTTTAATTCTGCTAGTTGTTCTTGTAAATACACCGCCGTGTCTTCTGCTGCTTGGCATTGTAATACTTCAGACTCTTCAATTAATGTACACACCCAATAAGCTTGTCGATTGTCTTCTACACAGCCTTTTCGAATGCGTTCAACTACATCTTCACGGCGTGTGTCAGGTAAGGCGATGGTATTTATCGGGGTTCTTCCTGGGGGAAGTTCATCAATAATAGAGGTGTCTAAATCGGCATAGGCAGTCATGGCTAACGTGCGAGGGATCGGAGTTGCTGTCATAATCAATTGATGCGGATAATTACCCTCAAAAGCGCCTTTTTCGCGTAGTGATAAACGCTGATGTACACCAAAGCGATGTTGTTCATCAATAATAATCAGTGTTAAATTATGAAAGATAACTTTATCTTGAAATAAAGCATGGGTACCAACAATCATCTGCATACTACCATTTTCGATATGCTCTAGTGCGCTACGTCTTGCTTTTGCCTTCGTTTTTCCAGCTAGCCAGCCGACGCTGATATCAAGCGGTTCAAACCAGTTTTTAAAATTAAGGGCATGTTGTTCTGCTAATATTTCTGTTGGCGCCATTAAGGCAACCTGAAAGCCTTTACTGATAGCGGTGAGTGCTGCAAGTGCCGCTACTAAGGTTTTTCCTGAACCCACATCACCTTGTACTAAGCGCATCATTGGCTGAGTTTTCATCAGGTCCTGACGAATTTCTTTTACCACTCTCACTTGAGCATTGGTGGGTGAAAAAGGTAATGAGGCTAAAAATTTATCACTGAGTACTTGATCATCGATTAAAGAGATTGAACGATGAGCATCACTAGACTGGCGTAATTTCAGCATACTTAAATTATGCGCTAATAATTCTTCTTTTATTAATCGCAACTGTGCTGGATGCTTACCCTCTTCCAGTTGTATCACTGAAGTTTCAGGGGGTGGACGATGAATAAGCGCCAAAGCTTGCGCAAGAGAATAATTTTGCAAATTAAACTCATCAGGTAATAACTCTTCAACTTGGCCTCGTTCTAATCTAATTAACGCTTGCTCGGTTAAGTTACGTAAAGTTATTTGCCGTAAGCCTTCAGTTGTTGGGTAAACGGGGGTTAGTGTTTCTTCTACCTCGGTTAAAGGCTGGTCTTCATCAAGGGATTTATACTCAGGATGAATTATTTCAAAACCACGAGCGCCACGTTTAATTTCACCATAACAGCGAATGTTCAGCCCTAATGCTAAGCTATTTTTTTGTGCAGCGCTAAAGCGAAAAAAACGTAAGGTTACGGTTCCTGAAGCATCTTGAACGGTAACCAGTAACATACGTCCCTTGCCATTAATGATTTGGCTACCGGTGATTTCACCAATAATATTAGTGAAAACACCAGGAAAACAGTCTCGTATTGCGGTAACACGAGTCCGGTCTTCATAACGATTGGGTAAATGAAAAAGTAAATCTTGTAGTGAGCGCAAGCCAACTTTTTCAAGTTTTTCTGCCATGCTTGGACCAACACCTTTTAAGCTGGTGATGGCTATTTGTGCGAGTTTGGCTAGCCCTTTTGACACTAAGTTATTGTCCTTTTATCATATAGTCAAATCACCTAAATGGCATATTTAAGGGCTTAGCTATAAAATTTCAGCAATGCTGTCGATTAATTATCTAATGCTTTCCAAGCCGCTTGAGTCATTTGCATCTGTTCCCACCATGGTTCAGAGGCAATGATTTGTCCCTCTTCATCAATCACAGGATAAGGTAAGCCCTTACGTTTACATGCTTCAGCAAAAATAGGATGTCCACCTTCAAATAAGAAACGCTGACGGCGATTATCATCAATTCGAGCAGTGTCATACATTCCAGCTAATTGACGTTGACGTTGTGCTTCATACAAAACCACAGACGAAGCGACAGAAACGTTTAACGATTGCACCATGCCAACCATAGGAATAACAATATCTTGATCGGCCATTGCAAGTGCAATGTCTGAAGCACCAAACTTTTCTTGGCCTAAAATAATAGCCGTTGGTTTGGTGTAATCGATCTCACGAAAATCTACAGCGCTATCAGAAAGGTTGGTCACCAATATTTGCATGCCTTGCTTTTTTAATTCATCAATAGCATCTTTAGTTGTCGTGTAGTTGTGCACATCAATCCAGTTTTGACTACCCGCAGCACTGCCGCCACGTACTTCCATTTCATCACTTTTCCAGATGGCATGTACATCACTAACGCCAACAGCATCGGCGGTGCGAACAACTGCGGCAAGGTTATGTGATTTATGAACACCTTCCATACAAACAGTTAAATCTGGTTGGCGTTTATCGAGCATCGCGTTTATTCTTTTTAATCTTTCAGGAGTCATTACACTTCACATCTACACTTTATGGTTCATCATCTAAAAATCGCTAAACAAATCTGTATACGAGATTGCTTACCTATTTTTGACAACTTGCTCTTAAATTTAATGGCTAGGTGCAACCATTAAATTTAAGGAGGGACAATATACTTTATAGTTAACAGCGAAAATTAGCCGACGTTAGGTAATTCCATCACGCCATCTATTTCAATTAATACGTCTTTGGGTAAACGAGAAACTTGTACCGCAGCGCGTGCTGGGTAGGGTTGTTGAAAATATTGACTCATTACTTCGTTTACTGTTGCGAAGTTGGCGAGATCCATCATGAAGATATTTACCTTCACCATATCGTTAATATTACCGCCTGCGGCTTCACATACCGCAACTAAGTTCTTAAATACTTGATTAGTTTGTTCGGTAAAGTCTTCAGAAACAACAGTCATTGTCTCTGGAATAAGAGGGATCTGGCCTGAAAGGTAAACGGTATTATTAACTTTTACCGCTTGGCTGTATGTGCCGATTGCACTGGGTGCGTTATCTGTACTGATAATTGTTTTCATAGTATTTCCTACATAGTAATTTTGTTAAAGATGATTGACTACTTATTGCGCACAACACGCTGAACATCAATCATCACTTTTATTTTTCGAATAATATCGGCTAAATGAACGCGGTCTCGACAGGTTATTTCCATGTCAATCGCATATAGTCCCGAGTCTTTTTCACCAGAATTTAACGCATGAACATTGGATTCACACTTAGCAATAACATTGGTCAATGCGGCGAGTGCACCTTGATGATTCATTATTTCAATACGTAATTTTGCAATGAAGTCTCGGTTAATGTCACTGTCCCATTTTACTGGAAATAAGCTACCTTGTTCATGGTTTTTAATGTTACGACAACCTTGTTGATGCACCATTAAACCTTTACCAGGACTCAAGTAAGCTAATATAGCGTCTCCTGGAATAGGACGGCAACATTTTCCGTAACTGACCAACATACCTTCGCTGCCTTTTATTGGCATTTTGGTTTTACTGTTTGGATCAGCGAAGCCACTTTCTGCACTATCTATAGTAAATTCATCGGTTAATCGTCTAGCAATACCTATGCTTAACGCATTACCTAAGCCAATATTGACGAGTAGACCATCAAGACTGGTATTACCGGTCTCTTTAACAACCTGATCAATTTTTGCTTGGTCAATATCTTCGATATGGACTTTACCTAAGGCATGACTTAATAAACGTCGCCCTAAACCATAAGATTCTGTTTGCTCTTGTGAACGTAAATAAGTACGAATTTGTAAGCGTGCTTTAGCAGTAACAACAAAGTTTAACCAAGTGGCATTCGGTCGAGCAGCAGAAGACGTAATAACCTCAATGGTTTGCCCTGAATCAATAGCTCGACTTAGTGGATAAGGTTTACGATCGACCTTAACCCCGACACATGAATTACCAACATCAGTGTGAACAGCATAAGCAAAATCGACAGCAGTTGCGCCCATCGGCAATTCAATAATACGTCCGTCTGGGGTAAAGACATAAATTTCTTCAGGAAATAAGTCTGACTTTACGTTCTCAATAAATTCAAATGAACTACCAGCACTTTGTTGTAATTCTAATAAACTTTGCATCCAACGACGAGCTTTCATTTGAGCTGTGGTGCCACTCTTGTCGCCGTCTTGTTTGTACAACCAGTGAGCGGCTACCCCTTTGTCTGCCATTTGATCCATATCTTGTGTACGAATTTGAATTTCAACAGGGATGCCATGTGGACCAATCAGTGAAGTATGCAGCGATTGATAACCATTTGTTTTGGGAATAGCGATATAATCTTTAAAGCGGCTTTCAATTGGTTTGAATAAGTTATGCACAGCGCCAAGTGTTCGGTAACAATTATCGATCTTATTCTCTACGATGACACGAAAAGCGTAAATGTCCATGACTTCATTGAACATTAATTCTTTATTGAGCATTTTACGATAGATAGAATAAAGGTGCTTTTCTCGGCCAATAACTTGCGCTTCAATCCCACTTTCTTTAAGACGAGCCGCAATTTCTTCTTGAATGTTATTAATAATTTCTTTGCGATTACCACGGGCTTTTTTTACCGCTGACTTTAACGCACGTGCGCGCATCGGGTAAAGGGCTTCAAAACCTAAAACTTCTAATTCACTTTTAATATCGTGAATACCCAAACGGTTAGCAATGGGGGCGTAAATTTCTAATGTTTCACGGGCAATACGTCGACGTTTATCTGGACGTAAAGATTCGAGCGTGCGCATGTTGTGTGTGCGGTCGGCAAGTTTAATCAGAATTACACGTATGTCTTGCACCATGGCAAGTATCATTTTACGGAAGTTTTCCGCTTGCATCTCTTCTTTGTTATCAAACTTTAATTTATCAAGCTTACTGACACCTTCAACTAATTCAGCAACGGTATAGCCAAATAATTCGGCTAATTCGTCTTTAGTTACCGGAGTATCCTCAATAACATCATGGAGTAATGCCGCCATTAAGGTTTCATGGTCAAGGTGCATTTTTGCTAGGTTTAAAGCAACGGCTACCGGATGAGTAATATAAGGCTCACCGCTTGAACGCATTTGTCCTTCATGCGCTTCACGCGCAACAAGGTAAGCTTGCTTTAATAAGTCAATTTGTACTTTAGAAAGATAGCTTGAAACAAGTTCTTTTAATGGTTCAAAAAGGTACACGCATTGAATCCTTGATGATTAAGCTGAACGGTCTTATTACCGCCAGTCAAAGCTTTGAGTCAGCATAACACAATACGTTATTCGTTAAATACTGACAATAAAAAACGCGTATCATTAACAATGATTACGCGTTTAGTTTATATCTCGTCGCTATAAGGCGACAAAAGATTTTATAGCTGTGGCTGAGCGCCACCAACAATGGCTGCAACAGCAGCAAGTTCTGCAGAGTCTTGCTGAACTTGTTCATGACGGTCGCTATTGTTCATTACTTCAGTAGTGATTAAACCGGCTTCAATTTCACGTAAAGCTATAACGGTAGGCTTGTCATTTTCAGGGTCAACTAAAGGATCTTTACCACCTGTGGCAATTTGACGAGCACGACGTGATGCGATTAACACCAAGTCAAAACGATTGCCTACTTTTTCTACAGCACCTTCAACAGTTACGCGAGCCATTTGGTCACTCCAACTTAAAATTTATAAAATAGTGCCGTAGTTTACTGAGCTACAGGCGATTAAGCAAGGTATATACCTATACTAGGTGAAAATACAGTAGAAATATTAGTCTTTTAATAATTCATCGAACATCAATTGATGCGTTATCGCTTGTTGCTGACATTTTAGGCGTTGGTTATTAACGATGGTGGTTAAGTCGCTCAGCGCCTGAGTAAAGTCGTTATTAACAATAATGTAGTCAAACTCAGTGTAGTGCGAGCATTCTGCTTTTGCTTGTGCCATACGAGATTTAATGGTGGCATCGCTATCTTGTCCGCGCTTTTTTAAACGGTTTTCAAGTTCTGCTTTTGAAGGGGGACTAATAAAAATTGTGGTGACACTGGGTTGTTTTATCCGTACTTGCTTGGCGCCTTGCCAGTCGATATCAAGAAAAACATCAATACCTTGTGCAAGTTGTTTATCTATCGCAGATGCTGAGGTGCCATAATAGTTACCAAAAACTTCAGCATACTCATAAAACTCATTTTGTTTAATCTGCTTTTGAAATTGCTCAACATTAATAAAATGGTAATGTTCAGCGTTATTTTCACCCGGACGAGGTGCTCGTGTGGTGTGAGAAACTGACACTTGCATCGGTCTTGCCGACTCTTGAGATAATAAGGCTTTAATTAAACTAGATTTTCCTGCACCGCTAGGTGCGGAAAGAATAAATAAATTACCGGGAGTTGTCACAATATTACCTTATAAAAGAGGTGAAAAATAAATAATGTTTATTATAACGAATTGATGGGGTATTTCATCTCTAAACTTGCTTACCGATAGCAAGAGCAGCATTGTTAATAAAAAAGCCAGCTTTTTAGCTGGCTTTATATTTTCATTAACAGGTCAGTTGATTAAACCAAAAGGTTTAACTTTCCCAGTTTAAGATAACTTTACCAGAAAGGCCTGAACGCATGGTATCAAAGCCTTTTTGAAAATCATCAATATCAAAATGATGAGTAATAATCGGTGATAAGTCTAAACCTGACTGAATTAAGCTCGCCATTTTGTACCAAGTCTCAAACATTTCACGACCGTAAATACCTTTAATTGTTAAGCCTTTAAAAATAACTTGGCTCCAATCAATGGCCATATCTTGACCAGGAATACCGAGCATAGCGATTTTGCCGCCGTTATTCATGTTTTCTAACATAGCTTTAAAGGCCATAGGTACGCCCGACATTTCCATGCCAACGTCAAAGCCTTCAGTCATCCCTAGTTCGGTCATCACATCAGTTAAACTTTCTTTACTGACATTAACCGCTCGAGTGGCGCCCATTTTTCGGGCCAAATCTAAGCGATATTCATTAATGTCAGTAATAACAACATGGCGCGCACCGACATGTTTAGCGACGGCTGCTGCCATAATGCCAATAGGACCTGCGCCAGTAATAAGTACATCTTCACCGACCAAATCAAAAGACAAAGCCGTATGAACAGCATTGCCAAAAGGGTCGAATATCGCAGCTAAATCGTCAGATATTTCATCGGGTAATTTAAACGCATTATAAGCAGGGATCACTAAATATTCAGCAAATGAGCCTTCTCGGTTAACACCGACACCGACAGTATTTCGGCATAAATGTGTACGACCACCGCGACAATTTCGGCAATGACCACAGGTAATATGCCCTTCGCCAGACACCCGGTCACCTAAAGCAAAGCCTTTGACTTCTTGACCAATACCGACCACTTCACCCGCATACTCATGCCCGACTACCATAGGAACGGGAATGGTTTTTTGTGCCCATTCGTCCCAGTTGTAAATATGAATGTCGGTGCCACAAATAGCGGTTTTTTTAATTTTAATTAATAAATCATTATGACCAAGTTGTGGTTTTTCACTCTCAGTCATCCAAATGCCGGGTTCGGCTTTTAACTTTGCTAATGCTTTCATGGTATTTCCTTTAATCCTAACCTTAACCAATAATGTTCATTGCTTTGCCAATACGAATAAAGGCAGAAATGGCTTTATCAAGTTGCTCTTGGGTATGAGCGGCTGAGATTTGAGTTCGAATACGTGCTTGCCCTTTAGGAACTACTGGGAATGAAAAGCCAATCACGTAGATACCTTCCGCTAATAAGCGGCTCGCCATTTCACTGGCTACTTTTGCGTCGCCTAACATCACTGGGATAATCGCGTGGTCAGCGCCCGCACAGGTAAAACCAGCAGCTTCCATATTTGTGCGAAAGTAACGAGCATTGTCTTTTAATGTTTTACGTAATTTGCCACCCTCGGCTAATAAATCAATCACGGTAATTGACGCATTAACAATAGCGGGTGCTAACGAATTAGAAAATAAGTAAGGACGTGAACGTTGACGTAACCATTCAATCGTTTCTTTTTTACCTGAGGTGTAACCACCTGAAGCGCCACCCATAGCTTTACCTAGTGTGCCGGTTATAATATCAACACGGCCCATCACATCACAATATTCGTGGCTACCTCGGCCTTCTTCACCGACAAACCCGACAGCGTGCGAGTCATCAACCATCACTAAAGCATTATATTTATCAGCTAAATCACACACTGCTTTTAAGTTAGCGATAACGCCGTCCATCGAAAATACGCCATCGGTAGCAATTAATTTAAAACGTGCACCAGCGGCATCAGCTGCAATGAGTTGTTGCTCTAAATCGCTGGCGTCATTGTTAGCGTAACGGTAACGTTTTGCTTTACATAAACGCACACCATCAATAATTGAAGCATGGTTTAATGAGTCACTGATAATCGCATCTTCGGCGCCCAATAAGGTTTCAAATAATCCGGCATTAGCATCAAAACATGAAGAATAAAGGATAGTATCTTCCATGCCTAAAAATTGACTTAATTTTGCTTCTAGTGTTTTGTGAATATCTTGGGTACCACAAATAAAGCGTACCGATGCCATACCAAAACCATGCTCGTCTAAGCCTGCTTTTGCTGCGGCGATAAGCTCAGGATGATTGGCCAAACCTAAGTAATTGTTAGCACAAAAGTTGACTACCGCTTCACCACTAGCTACGGCAATGTTTGGTTGTTGTGCTGTGGTAATAACACGTTCGGCTTTATATAAACCGTCTTCTTTAACTTGCTCAATTTGATCATTTAAATGTGCATAAAAACTTGCGTTGTTTGAAGAGTCGTTCACAACAATTCCTTATTAATAGGTTTGGATAATAATAGTATTATTATCCTAGACGAAGATTGAAAAAAGTGACACTAGTTAATTTTATGGTTATTTGATTAGTTAAATTGACATGTGACACTATCAAAATGACTATTGTTAGTGTCTAATTGGTTTTACTAATGGTTGACGGGTATAAATGATGATTACAGAAAAAGATGAAGAGCTACTCGCTATTTTACGATGCAACGCCCGAGCAAGTGTTTCTGACATTGCTAGAGCGACTGGCGTATCTCGCACAGCGATACAAAATCGTCTAACTAAGTTAGAAAATAGTGGTGTGATAAAAGCCTACAGTATTGTTTTAGGTAGTGAATATAGTAATCAGTTAATTTCGGCAAATGTATCACTAAAAGTAAATCCTAATCTTAGGCGAAATATTTGTATCGCGTTAAGAAAAATACACAATATTAGTCATATCTACTCTATTAGCGGTCAATATGATTTGTTAGCGACCATTCAGGCACAAACATTAAAAAAGTTAAATGAAATTCTTAATATAGTTTGTTCGCTAGAAGGGGTCGAACGGACAAACTCTTCTATTATCCTAGATACTGTTTTTGAAAAATAAAGCGTATTTACTGATCAGTTCAAAGTGGTGTTTAGCCATGAAGTCAGGTTGATTGCTAGGTACTTATTGCGGCGTAATAAGTTATGCCCTTGGTCAACGCCTTGAAAAATTTGGCTGGTAGAGTGACGGTCGCCATTCCATGAAAATAGCTCTTGGGCGGTTAAAAAACTATCGGCATGATGCGCTGAACTGACGAAATAAGCAGGAATATCAATTAAGTTTTTATAATGCTCTTTTTCCATATGATCCATAATAGGCGAAAGTATAACAAAGCTATTAATGCGAATTTTTTCTGCTAAGCGTACCGCTTCATTGACTGAGCAACCGCTGGCAACCAGTGAGATAGGTTGTTGCTCGCCAATTTTACTGCGCAAATAATTATAAGCCGCCAGAACATCTTTTTCCCAATACGAGGTCAGCATGGCAACTTCAGCTTGGTAGCTAACAATATCTTTTACTTGGTATTTTATCGTTTGGTGAGAAAAATCTTCAGATTCGCTTGCGCCATAGCCTCTAAAGTCAATGGCTAGTGCATTAATACCTTGCTCGGCTAGTAATTCACCCAGTACATTATAGCTTTCGCTACTGTGGGAGCAGTCATGGAGTAATAATACGCCGCCACCAAGCGCGTCTCCGAGATAATAATTAGCCGATAAGACAAAATCGTCGTCAGCGAGAAACTTTACTTTTTGCGGCGTATCTTTTTTCTTTACTTGGCTAACATCTACTTGATTATATGTTGGTTCTTCATATTCTTGTGCGGATAATAAAGGCGCTAGTATTATAAAGCTGACCATGGCGAACCCATGGTTGAATACGTTCTTGATGAAATGAAATTTGCTCATTTTCCTGCACTACTATTTTAGTTCCTTTAATATCACGACGATAACAAACTCCATCGGCTTTGGGTATTTTTATTGTTTGCTTAAGTCGCTATACTGCGTTTATCAACAACTAAAGAGTTTTTTCTGTGCGTTATCAATTATCTTTAATGTTATATCGACTTGTTTTTCTTTGCTTACTCCCGATCGTTTGGTTGTTACTTCAGTTTCGCTCAGTAAAACAAAAAGCTTATCGACAACGAATCAGCGAACGTTTGGGGTTTTTACCTCGAGAATTTAAAGCGGGTGGCATTATCGTTCATGCGGCGAGTGTCGGTGAAGTTATTGCTCTAAAGAGTTTTATCAGCCAACTGCTAGAAACAAAACCTCATCGTGTTGTCACTGTCACTACTTTTACTCCAACGGGTTCAGAGCAAGTTAAAAAATTGTTTGGGGAACGTGTTCAACATTGTTATTTACCCCTAGACAGTACCTTTTGTGTGGCAGCATTTTTAAATAAATTGAAACCACAGGCGATGGTTTTTATGGAAACTGAGTTGTGGCCAAACTTAATCGCGCAAAGTGCAGATCAAGGAATAAAATTGTTATTGATTAATGGCCGCTTATCACAAAAATCAATGAACAATTATCGCAAGTTAGCTTGGTTAATCACACCGACAATTAACCGTTTTGATAAAGTGTTATGTCAAAGCCAAGTGAACTATGAGCACTTTTTAGCCTTAGGTGCCGATGCTGCTCGCTGCAAGGTTTCTGGAAATGTGAAGTTTGACATCAGTGTTAATCAAACAATAAAAGATAAGCAGCAAGAGCTGGCTGAATTTGTGGTAACCGAACGATTAATCTGGGTTGTTGCTAGTACTCATAAAGGGGATGAAAGTCTTGCGTTAAATGCGTTTGCTGAATTACTAAAAAGCTTGCCACAATTACTACTCATTATTGTACCGCGCCATCCAGAGCGCTTTAATGATGTCGCATCATTATGTGTAGCGCAAGGTTATAATATTGCCCGTCGCAGCACTCAAGAAAAAGTAACTCGTGATAAACAAGTTTGGTTACTCGATAGTTTAGGGGAGCTGTTACCGACGTGTGCTTTAGCTAGCGTTGTAACTATGGGGGGCAGTTTTTCGGATATCGGTGGGCATAATCCCCTTGAACCTGCGCTATTTAAAAAACCGATTGTCGTTGGCCCTAATATGAGTAATTTTGTTGAGGTTATGCAGCAACTCGTTGCTGAAAAAGGCATTGTTCAGCTCACTGACCAATACAGTGCGAAGATGACTGATGAGCTAAGTAAAATCATTGCTGATATTTTGTTATCAGAAAAAACGCAGCAAACATTGGGAGAAAATGCTTACCGCGTGGTAACACAAAACCAAGGAGCTAGTGCCCGAAGTGTAAAACAATTATTGACGTTACTTTAGTTTAATTAAGTTGTGCTTCAAATGTTAAAAATACACTGCCCATTTGCTGGTCCGCCAAAGGAGAGTTTGGTGTGTCTTCTTTGTGCTCAGCAACTAATAAATATCGACCTGCAGCGTTCGGCGTGAAGGTGATTTCACCTTTTTCATTTGAGAGCAAAGTTAATGTTTGCGGGTTATTGCGGTAACGTGCGCCGTCGGCGGTAATTTCTACGGCAACATCTTTTTGTGCCTTACCATTAAATAAAAATTTGAAAGTCACCTTTTCATTTTCAGCAATATCTGATGGATGAGTAACCGGTAGCAATTCTAATAATTTACCTTCGGTTTTAAAGTTATCACTCGGTGCATTTAAAGTGACATAACTCTCTATTCTTGCATAACGATAAGTGGTTTTGATCGCTATAGCTTCGGCCGGTAATTTGCCGGTTAGTTCTGTCTTATTAGCTGATAGTCTTTTATGGTCGCCGTCGATAGTATAAGAGGTGATAAAGCTAGCCTCACTGTTATTGGTGATTTTATAGGTCCCAGGATCTTTTAAGAAGTAATCAATGACACTTTTTCTATGGCCTTTATAGCTTGACGACGCTCTTGATGGCTTGCCATTAGGGGTAATAATTCTCACTAAATCTGCCCCCATAGCTTTATCAACATTAAAGGTTTCATTTGATGCAGTTATATCAACCATGATCCATTCGCCTTGTTCAGCAGACAAATTAAAGTGGCTTGGTAAAACCCAGCGAGAATGAGCGAAAGCTTGTGTACTAATGGCACAGGTTAAGGTGAACGCGATTATTTTTTTTAAAGTCATTTTATATTCCAAGTCTAGTGTTTACGTTTTTGAGTTAAGGGGATGAATACGTTTATTTCGGTAGCACAGTGAATTTTATTTCATCAGTTTCATGGCTTGCCGCTAAAGTAAATGTTGATTTTATGTTATTTAATACAAATGGTTGGCGCAAAATGGCTCGTCCACCGTTTTCTCTGACTACTTCAATAAATAAAGTATATTGTCCTTTTATGAGTGACTTTTTCTGATCATCTTCGGCCAAGAAAGTCAGAGGATATTTGCCTGCTGCGCGAGTCGCAGAAGTTATACCATCAACAAAGTCAGCATCTTTTTTACCGACCTTACGCCACCAGCGTCGAATGTCCTTTAACCATTTCGTTTTTTCTCGCCAAAGTAATAAGGTACGTACTGGTTTTCCTTGTGAGTTTTCAATCCAGCTCGCAACATAGGGCGGATGATACTCGCCGAGTTGCTGCTTTAAAGTCAGTTCAAGCTCTAATTGTGCTGGCGCTGAGTTGCTCGGATTGGCAACGGCATTAAAATTTATCAAGCTTAATAAAATAAGTGATAACCCGATTTTGTTTATCTTCATATAAGTTCCTTTTGTGCTCACTCAAGTAGAGAGCGTTGTTCATGCTAATTGATTTAAATCAACCAGATAGCGGTAGAAATCATGGCGACAGTCACGGTTAAACTTACCGTTAAGGTACGATTAAATCGTCTTTGTGGCATGGCTAAAATAAAGCCACTTAGGGCAAATAGGATGCAAAGTAAACTGGTTATATCAATAATCCACCCCCAAAAAACACTGGTATTTCTTCCCTTATGTAAATCGTTCATTAGCGCCCACCAACCGTAGTCAGTTTCTTCAAAAAACAACTCTCCACTGACTAAATCGAGGGTAATAGCGGTATTTTTTCCTGCTCGTTTTATACTGAAAAACAACTCGTCCTGGCTACTTTCGAGAATCGTGTTGTTTAACGACACCGACAATTTTTGCTCAATAGCTGTCGAAACATTAACAATTTGTTGTGGTGTTAACGGCGGATTTTTAATCATAGATAAATCAATCATTAATGCTCTTTCTACAACGTCAGCTTTGCTGTCACGAAACCATTCAGGATGATTGAGGGTAATGCCGGTTACTGAAAAAAAGAGCAGTAAGCTCAACAATGCCATCGACACATAGACATGAATCAGGCGAGAAAAACTTAAGGTACTTTTATTTATTTGCATAGCAGGTGTTAGGGTCTTTAATTTATTAATGGGTAACAAATAACTATTTGTTACCCATTATTTTTAGTCAATTTAGAATGATATCTGTGCGGCTAATCGGTATCTAATTCCGTCGCCTGCGGTAACGCTAGATATACCACCACCAGCAAGGTAATCAGTATCGAGCAAGTTTTGTATGTTGAAGCGGAAATCAACACCTTGGCCACTTATTGTGGTCTTATAGGTTGCTCCAACATCGATACGGGTATAAGCATCTTTGGATATAGTATTATTGCTATCGGCAAAACGTTCACCTTGATAAAATGCACCCGCATTAAGAGCAAGTTGGTCCGTTAATTCATAACGAGACCAAATTGATGCTGACCACTCGGGAGCATCAACAGGGGTTTTTCCTTGATAATTTTCATCTTTGTCGTATTTTGCGGCTAAGTTCATTAAGGATGCCATAACAAAGAGCTTATCGTTTATTGCGCCTTGCGCAGCAACTTCGAAACCTTTGTGACGCTGCTCACCTGCCTGTTCAGTTTGCGTATCAAAATTAGGATCGCCGTCGATTGTTTCAGTGATTAACTTTCCTGTTTTGGTAATATCAAAAATAGCGGTCGTTACTAATAAACGTTCATCAAATAATTGCCACTTAGAGCCGATTTCAAGTTGTTTAGATGTCATGGCCTCGAGCTTCATGCCATGATTAATATCTCTATCGTTTTCGAGTGTTTCGCTGCTCTGGGGTTCAAACCCTTCGGAATAACTCGCGTAGAAAGTGGTTTGGGCATCAGGATGAAATAAAAGCCCAGCTTTAGGCAAGAACGACTCATTGTTCGCGCCTTCTTTACTTTGCTTGTCGTAACGTCCTCCGACCGATATTTGCCATTGATCATTTAAGGTGATTAAGTCTTGTAAATAAATGCCATAGTAATCATAGGCACTGGTGTAAAGTGAATCGTCAGTTGTGTAGCTGATATCAGGTCGTGCTGGCTCTTCTTGGTCGCTGGAGTAGTCAATTGACTCGCCATTTACTTTACGTTGTCCGTAGTAATAGTCTAAAGAATTAGCGCCAATTAATAATTGATGATCGAGACCAGCGAGGGTAAATTCTCCAGTAAAATCGATAAAAGCAGTTTTAAACTGCCAGTCATCAAAACGGTCGTAGGGTTTTGAGGTATAGCTATCACCCTCTAAAAAAGTTGTGGGTTTTTTAGGAGACGATTCAAATCGTTGGCGTTTAAAGCTTTGTTCATTGTAGCCGAGTGCAACTTGCCACTGATTATTTAATGCATAGTTGATATCAACACCGATATTTTCAACGGTAATGTCAGTAAATGCCCAAGACATATCACGAATGGTTTTATCATGACCAATAACATCGCCTTTTTCATCTAACCAAGAACCTGTATCTAACCCTGCTTCATCGTCTGTTCGGTCATAATGAAGGCGTACCATGGCATCGTCTGAAATATCATAGTCAATGACTAACGCACCTAGAAAACGATCGCGCTGACGTTGTTCATTGTTTTGGTACTCATGCTGATATTTAGCATCTTGTTTCACCAGTACACCTCTGTAACGTAATGACTCATCATCAGTTAACGAGCCACCAGCATCTAACGATAATCGGCTTGAACCTTCTTGGTCAACATCAACACCTAGCGTAAATAATGTTTTAGCTGTTGGCTTTTTTGTCACCATATTCACTAATCCACCAGGCCCTGATTGACCATATAAAATACTTGAAGGACCTTTAATCACTTCGATATTTTCTAAGATTTCGATAGGTTGTTGGTAGTGTGACCAATGCTGGTGGCCATCTCTAAGGTAGCCATTGGAAGAACTTAGTTCAAAGCCGCGTAGATTGAATACTTCACGATTACGTTGTTTAGAGCCGGCAGTTAAACTTGCGTCATTGGTTAATACTTCGCCTAATGTTGTCGCTAGTTGTTCTGCTATTACCGAGTTGGGAATAACGGTGACCGACTGAGAAGTTTCTAATAAAGAAACATTGGTCCGCATTGCGCCATGTGCTTGGTCAACTTTATAGTTATTAAAATAACTACCTTTAACTTCAATAACTTCAACAGAGCTATTATTTGTAGCGCTTTCATTGGCACTTGATGAAAAAGGCGTTAAGCCAACGAAAATTGCTAAGCAGACAGGTGAATACTTCATTGTTATTCCTAAGAGAAAAATTGAGAGATAAATTTACTTGGTGCGAATACTAATGATAGTGATTATCATTTGCAACAAATAAAATTACTTTATTGTCTTTTTCCCGATAACTGTTATTCGGTTGTTGTTGCTTGTTAAGTTAAATGTGGCGCAAGGATCCCTGGTCTCGCTAAAATAATGCAAGACCTTGTTTTGAATTTATAGCTGATGTGAGGCAGTTTAACCGTCACTATTATTTAAGGAGAAACTCAGGGTAGTGTTCATCAAGAAGTAGGTGCAGTTTTTCTTTAACTTGGCTGAAAGTAATACCATTCATTAAATCACTACCTTTGGCGCGAATCCCCCAAGGTAGCTGTTCAAGAGGTTGTCTATATTGTTCTTGGGCAGTATGTTGGTAGCAACTTACTACATAGTTTTGATATAAATATGGCCCGGTACGGCAAGGATTACTGTGCGCGTACAAGCCAATAACGGGTGTGCCAACAGTGACTGCCATGTGCGCTGGCCCAGTATCAGGAGCTATCACCAAATGAGCTATTTTAAGCACACCAAGTAGCTGTTTCAAATTGGTTTGGCCAACAAGATTAACAAGATTGGATTGGCTTAAACTGATAATCTCAGTGGCTAGTAATGTTTCTAATGTGGTCGGTCCGCCACAAATAACCACTTGAAAACCTAACCCTGTTAAATAATCGGCCATTTTTGCATAACCTTCGGCATGCCAATTTCTCTCAGCTTTACTTGCTGCTGGCGAAATAACCGCAATAGGTTTATCTGATGCTAACGATAGCCGCTCACTTGCCCAAAGTTCGTTTTCGTCACCAATGGGCATTTGCCAGCTAGGACTTTCGCTGGGAACACCGATAGCTTCTGCAAAACCAATAAAACCATCAAGTACATGTGGTTGATGTTGTGGCGCTATCTGATGATTAGTGAAAAGCCACTGGCCTTCTTTAGCTCGTTTACGGTCGAAACCTATTTTTACTTTTGCTTTAATACAGCAACTCGCTAAACTGGCACGCAAGGCTACTTGCATATGTAATAGCACATCAAATTTTTGATCGGCTAACTCAGCACGTAAATCCCGATAGCCTTTTAAGCCTGCTTTCTTATCAAATATGACAAATTTTACCTGTGGCAAGCCTTGTAATAAGTTCGCCTCTACTTTGCCTATCACCCAAGTAATTTTTGTTTGAGGATAAAAACGTTGAATTTGTTGCACCATAGCTACGGCGTGACAAACGTCTCCGATAGCAGATAAGCGTAATAAACATAAATTTTTTGGCGCTGTTAATTGACCCAGCATAAAGGAATCACCACAATAGAGCATATAAAGTATTTGAATTGAGTCTATTATCTTGAAACAGTCAGCAATTGTAAAACCTTACCAAGAAAAAATTTACCAACAAGCTAATATTTATTGTTGCTATAACGCCAATGCAATCGATGACTTTTCTCCTGAAATGCTTAATAGTGATTTTTGGCATGAAAATAATGCCATTACCGGCAGTGCCCAAGGGCGTGGTACTACTTGGTTTGTTCAGTACGACTCTCCAGAAGTAAACACCATGGAAAAACAACAGTGGGTGTTACGTCATTATTTTCGTGGTGGTTTAATTGGCAAAATAATTAATGATAAATATTTTTTTACGGGACAAAATAGTACTCGAGCCGCCCAAGAATACCATTTATTGAATACGCTACAGGAGTTAGCACTGCCAGCACCAAAGCCGGTTGCTTTTCGAGTGATTAAACAGGGGCTTTTTTATCAAGCTGATTTGTTATCTTCTCGAATTGAACATGCTCAAGATTTAGTCGCGGTTTTATCAAAAGCACCATTAGTCGAGCACATTTGGCGAGAAGTGGGCAAGGTGATCCGTCGTTTTCATGATGCTGGCATTTATCATCATGATTTAAATAGTCACAATATCCTACTCGATAAAGAGAACAATGTTTGGTTGATTGATTTTGATCGCGGCGAACAACGAGCGGTTGCTCAATCATGGCAGCAAGCTAATATGGCAAGATTATTACGTTCTTTTGAAAAAGAAAAAGCAAAATTGCCAAACTTTAATTGGCAAAAATCAGACTGGCAACTTCTATTAGCAGGATACCTGCAGTCAAATGAGTGATTAACGGCATTAAAAATGCAAAATTTAATTGAATAATATTTTGATTTTCAACTGATCAGGCGGTTGGTGATTAAGCGATTTCAGCGACTTCCATACAACGTTTACGGTACATGGTACGCGCTTCTAAAAACTCAGGCATTGCAGATTCAGTGATATAAGGTTGAATAATCACTAATATTTTTAAGACGCCTTCATAAAAAACAGCATCAGTAATTTCAATGTTTTTATTTTGGGTTTGATAAAAGCTTAACCAGAAGGTGTTCACTAAACGCAAGATACTGACAATATCAGGTAAGTCTTCATCAGCAAACTTCATCATATGAGTACTACGTAATGACAACAGCATCTCACTGACACGGGTAGCTATTGATGATTGTACATCAACATATTTTTCATGTAATAAAGGGTTTTTTGCTAACAATACCGGCAGGTTACTGTAGAAAAATCTAAACTTCATCAGTGCTTGAAAAACAGCATCCATATATAAAATGATGGTATCGAGGGGCTTTACTTCGGGCGTTACAAAAGGGACTGTATCTAGTAATAGGTTACGTGCATATTCTTCGTAGATGGAAAGAATAATGTCTTCTTTATTGCGAAAATGATAATAGAGGTTACCCGGACTAATGCTTAAATGCGCTGCAATATGATTGGTTGTTACGTTGCGCTCGCCTTGTTCATTGAAAAGCTCAATGCTGGCTTGAATAATTTTATCACGGGTTTTCATGTCAGTTACTTCTGTTTTTATCATTGTATTATTTTCCATCATACTATCAAAATTGAACTGACGGAAAGGCTTTTCGAGTAAATACTTTAACAAATTCGTCTTTGTAAGTTTCCATTCACTAAAAATAGCCTTTACAATGTTTTTAAGTTTATAAAGAAGATACAACTAATGACGATAAAAGCGATTTACCCAGGAACCTTTGATCCGGTCACTAACGGCCACACAGATTTAATTGAACGTGCGAGTGCTTTGTTTTCTGAAGTTATTGTTGGTGTTGCTGCCAGCCCAAGTAAAAAGCCTCGTTTTGATTTAGCGCAGCGTGTTGCTATGATTGAAGAAGTGAGTCGACATCTGCCCAATATCACCGTAGTTGGTTTTAGTGGCTTGTTAGTCGACTTTGCTAAAAAAAATCAAGCCAAAGTACTGATCCGCGGCTTGCGCGCTGTGTCTGATTTTGATTATGAATTTCAATTAGCCAATATGAATAGACGTTTAGCCCCTGAACTCGAAAGTGTATTTTTGACACCATCAGAAGGAAATTCTTTTATCTCGTCAACCTTAGTAAAAGAAGTATCCTTGCATAATGGTGATGTGAGTCAATTTGTTCATCCTATTGTAAAAGCCGCACTCGACGATACTTAATCAGTTTGGCAGTTCGGACAGAACACCGAGCTGCGATTCGATTGTCTAACTTCTTCAAGAATCGTTTGGCAGCTATTACATTGTTTGCCTGCCCGACCGTAAACTAATAATTCTTGTGCAAAATATCCTGGGCGACCATCTGCTTGAGTAAAATCTTTTAAGGTTGTGCCGCCTTGGGCAATGGCTGCAGTTAATACTTGTTTGATAATATCGGTAAGCTGATCAAAACGTGCTGCAGAAATCGTTCCGGCTAAGGCCGTTGGTAAAATACCGGCTTTAAACAATGCTTCATTTGCGTAAATATTACCGACACCGACCACAACAGGGTTTGACATTAAAAAGGTTTTTATTGGTACTTTGCGATTCTGTGCCTTAGTAAATAAATAACCGTAAGTGAAGTCATCACTCAATGGCTCGGGTCCTAATTTACTTAATAAACCTCGCTCGTCAATATTGTCTTTAAACCATAATACCGCGCCAAAACGTCGAGGGTCATTCAAACGTAACGCTTTGCCGTGTGCGAAGACTAAATCAAAATGATCATGCTTTGCGATAGGTGTATCGGCTTCAATAACTCTAATGGTTCCTGACATGCCTAAATGCAAAACTAAGGTACCATGTGAAAACTTAATTAATAAATATTTTGAGCGGCGTTCAACAGCATGAACACTATGGCCAATCATATTTTGTACTGTTTCAGGAATAGGCCAACGTAATTTTGCATTACGTACAACGACTTGCGAAACGGTTTGCTTTAAAATATGGGGACTAATGCCTTGTCGGCAAACTTCTACTTCAGGTAATTCGGGCATAGTAGCTCTATATCGGGTTTATAGTAAATTACAGTGTTAATGCTTGCATGCGATGAACAAAAGCATTGGCAAAGCGTGTTGCTGATTGTTCATCCATATTAAAATATAATGAAGGCTCAATTAGCTCAGCTTCCATAAGGGCAAAACCCTGCTCACAGCGTACAAAATCAACGCGAGCATACAGTGGCATGCCTATTTGCGTTTTTATCGCTTTAAGGGCTTGCTCTGCATGCTTTGTTAAGCTTGCTTCGGGTGTTATTGACCTTAAACGACCGCCATGTTCTTCCTGAACGCGAAAGTCATCGTCTTTTGGTGTTTTTAAAATGGCGTGACTGTAGTGGCCATTAAAATAAAACAGTGAAAACTCACCTTCATCAATAACATTTTTCATAAAGGGCTGAACTAAAAACTCACTGGCTGAAAACGCTTGGGCAAGTTGTGGATAAAATGTTTGATGATTTTCTTTTGTTAGCCAAAAGGTATTATCAGCATTTGCACTTATACGAGGTTTAATGACTAATTGATCAACATTTAATTCAGTAAAATATTGATCTAGCTGTTGCGGCGTTAAATTTTTCCGCCACAATGTTTTAACAATATTTACATCAAGGCTAACTAATTCACGTAAATATTTTTTATCAATATTCCACTCAACCGTTAGTAAACTATTTTCAAGGTGAGCACTAGATTGCTCAATATCAGTTAACACCTTTAAAAATTCAGCCGCATCGTCTTGATAATCCCATGGCGAACGAATAATAACGGCGGCATAGTCGTTCCAATTAACACTTTTATCATGCCATGACACCATGTGCATTTGCCAACCTAACGCGAGTAATGGCTGCGCAAGTAAATGGTCGTAAGCCTCAAAATTTTCAAGGTTGTCCATGGTCAGTATCGCGCAGTCTTGTATTTTATGATGAGTCATCGACATGATCTTCTTTATAGTTTTAGTGAAAGGGGGAAGTTAACTGGCTAATATTTCATTGGGAATGAGCTGTGAAAATATTGCCAACGGAAAAGCTAACCATCTTTTTTGCTGAGGATTAAAGACCAGCAATTCATTATCAGTAATAAAAAAATTAAGTAATTGAGCTTGCGCTTCACCGGCTAATTCAACCGTAACAACTAACGCCATTTGGTGGTCAAGCTCGGGTGGAACAGTAACTATGTCACCTGTTATCTCATGCCATGTGAGCATCATTTGCTCTAATGCTTGTCCTGATATTTTTGCTGGTGTTGCTCGCCAAGTGCGTCCGATGCGTTCTATCGCCACTTGCTGGTTAACCGCTAGCGATAGAATAACAGCATGTTTGGCAAATAAGGTCTGTTGTTTATTATCTTGTTGGTCAGTTGATGAATATAATTTTTTATTGGTCACGTTAATCACCAGAATAAAAATCATCACTGAAAAAATGATAACGTTGTTCCAACCAGTACGAGAGAGCTTCATAAAAGACTCATTATTAAATACGATAATAGTGATGATACTAAATTTTAGGCAATAAAAAACCCAGCAATTGCTGGGTTTTTAAAAACTTGAATTAAATTACTTAATTTTAGCTTCTTTGTACATTACGTGCTGACGGATGCGTGGATCAAATTTCTTGATCTCCATCTTTTCAGGCATAGTCTTTTTATTCTTATCAGTAGTATAAAAATGACCAGTACCGGCACTAGAAACTAAACGAATTTTATCGCGCATAATAATTTCCTCTAAAAGTAGTTGTTAAACTTTTCCGCCACGGGCACGGATGTCAGTTAATACTACATCAATACCTTTCTTATCGATAATACGCATTCCTTTCGGAGTTAAACGTAATTTAACGAAACGATTTTCACTCTCCACCCAAAAACGGTGAGATTGAAGGTTTGGTAAAAAACGACGACGAGTCGCGTTTCTTGCATGTGAACGGTTGTTTCCAACCATTGGCACTTTGCCTGTTACTTGGCAAACTTTAGACATTCTGAGTACTCCAAAAATTAATTCCAGGTCGAACTATTATTCCCCAAGACCGTCGCCTCGGGATCCTGAAAAAGGTGGCATATTATAGTGAAACTGAAAAATGAAAGCCACCTTTAATAAGAAAAAACTATATTAACTTAATATTGTATTACTTTACAATGGTTTATCTGTTTTTTGTGGCAGTATAATGCAAGGTTTGAGTGATAATTGCACAGATAAATATCAAATTGTTGTTAATTTATGCCTGAGTCGAGCAATTTTTTCAGTTTATTATGCTGTTCTTCGTCACAAAGTTCGTTAATTAAAATACGAATAATATGTGATTTGGCTAATTTAGTTTCTTTGGCGAGATCTTGTAATTGGATAATCGCTTGTTCACTGAGAGTGAAAGTGGCATGACGAAAGGGCTTATTTCCTTTCATATTCTTACTTGCCAATTGCTGTTTTGCAGCAAGAATGGCTTGTTCAATAGAGACATTTTTTGTGTTGTCGCTATTAACAATTTCAGGGTGCCCTAACGCGTAATTTTCTGCGTCAGCAATAAATTCGTCAACAGTAAATTCCCTTTTCTTTTTATTTCCTTGTGTGGTTTTCTTTAGGTCAGTTAAACTCATGTGAGTTGTCCGGTTTCATTGCTAATAATTCTTCAGCTATAGCAGTCATTTCTATTGCTGCTTTACCCTGAGGTTCTATTTCGAGTACTGAAGAGCCTTGTTCTTCGCTGTCATCATAAACATTACGACTAAAGGTTACCGCGTTTAATACGTTAATACCATATGAGCGGCAAACATCTTTTGCTTCTAATATTCGTTTACCTTGGTTGGGCAACGATGGGCATTGGGTGATAACAAAAGAGGCGAGCATTTTTGGGTTAACCATTTTACAGGTACTGAGCATATCTTCCATGTGCGGCACGGTTTTTAGATCTCGACGTTTAGGGCGCAGCGGAATAATAACATGGTCAGAAACCGACATTGCAGCACGAAGCGCTAAGTTATCTTGGCCACCACAGTCAACAATTACATAATCATAATGCTGTACTAAACTGAGTAAATCGTTACGAATTTTACCGTATAATTGAATACAGTTTATCGCGGGTAACGACGGATCAGAATTTCTTGCTTGTATCCAGTCAGAGGTTGTTCTTTGTGGATCACAGTCAACCATCAACACGATAGCTTTTTTATCTCGGGCAAAATAAACGGCTAAATTCTGTGCTAAACAGCTTTTACCACTACCCCCTTTTTCGCCACCTACTAAAATCATCATAATATAAAATGTCCTTACCTCTTGTTGTAACATTTGCTGTTGTAACATTCGCGTCGAGAATTAATTATAGTGCAACTATTTTATTTTGCATTTTCATTTTCTAAGCGTAGTGCTAATTCAAAATAACCATTCGGTTGCTTAATACAGCGGATCACTGTGCCATATAAATTTTGGCTATTGGGGTTGGCTACCTTAAAAACGACGGTCACTTTAGTTTGTAGTGGAATGACATGGTCGCAATCGAGCTTTAAGCCGCCACGCGAAAAGTCCAAACAAGTAATTTTTCGTTGCACGGTTTGTTGCTGGTCATTTACCCAACGTATATCAACTAACTCTTTTTCCATATCTAAGCGAAAAGATTGTCGTCGCTCGTCGTCGCTGCTCTGATTGGGTTTAGGTTCATTCATCTAAAGCTCCTTCTGTTATTTATTATTTATAATTCACCGTGTTCAGCAAACGAGTAACACTGATTACCGGCAACAATAATGTGATCGAGTACTTGTATATCAATTAAGCTTAGTGCCTGTTCTAGTCTTTTGGTAATTTGTTTATCCGCAATGCTCGCTTCGGCAATACCCGAAGGATGATTATGCGCTAAAATTACCGAGACGGCTTTTTGTTTTAACGCCTGCTCAACCACTATTCTCGGGTAGACCGCTGCCGCGTTAATGGTGCCAAAAAATAATCGTTCAAAGGTTAATACTTGATGCTGGCTGTCGAGAAACATTACCGCAAAGACTTCTCTGCTTTCACCACGTAATTCACTGATCAAGTAATCTCGTGTCACCTGTGAAGAGGTTAACGCAGTACCTTTTTGCAATTGCTCGCTAAGATAACGCTTTGACATCTCCAAACAAGCTTGTAACTGTACATATTTCGCCACACCTAAACCATGATGTTGACAAAACTCCTGCTCAGTTGCGCGATAGATGGCGGCAATGCTGCCAAAACTTTTTAAAAGCTGCTGAGCTAGCTCAACTACATGGCATCCCTTTACTCCCGTGCGTAAAAATATAGCTAATAATTCCGCATCACTTAAACTGCTAGGTCCTTTGTGTAGTAGCTTTTCCCTGGGTTTTTCATTTTCTAACCAATCTTTTAACATCACCGCATCCTTGCAAAGCAAATTTGTAAATGGGCAAATTAATGGTATCTTATCGCCACTTATCGTTATTAAGACTAGCAGTTTATGCAAATTTTACAGGGTAAAAAAATAGTTCTGGGTATTACTGGCGGTATCGCTGCCTATAAAACGCCAGAATTAGTGCGTCGTTTAAAAGATAATGGCGCAGATGTTCGTGTAGTGATGACAACAGCGGCAAAAGCTTTTATCACTCCACTAACATTACAGGCCGTTTCTGCCAATGGCGTTTCAGACAGTTTGCTTGATAGCCAAGCAGAATTAGCTATGGGGCATATAGAATTAGCAAAATGGGCAGACTTTATCCTAATTGCACCAGCGACTGCCGACGCAATTGCTCGTATTACCTGCGGTATGGCGAATGATTTATTAACTACATTATGTTTGGCAACAAGTGCGCCAATTGCTATCGCTCCAGCGATGAATCAACAAATGTGGCATGCGGCAATTACTCAAGAAAATATTGCTAAACTTATTTCACGAAAAGTTGCCGTATTTGGTCCTGGCTCAGGAGCACAAGCTTGTGGTGATGTTGGTTTAGGGCGAATGTTAGATGTTGACCCTTTAGTCAGCCATGTCTGTCAATTTTTTCAACCAGCGTCGAAGATTGCTCAGGTAGATTTATCGGGCCAACGTTGGGTGATCACAGCAGGACCAACGCGTGAAGCTATAGACCCAGTGCGCTATATTTCGAATCATAGCTCAGGAAAAATGGGTTATGCCATAGCACAAGCAGCACAATTAGCGGGCGCAGAAGTCCAAATAATATCGGGTCCTGTCAGTATTGCCGTTCCCCATGGTTGTAAAAAAATAGCGGTGGAAAGTGCATTGCAAATGCACCAGCAAGCGCTTGAACTTGCCAAAAAAGCCGATGTTTTTGTTGCCTGTGCCGCGGTTGCTGATTATCGAGTCAGTGAGGTAGCAACGCAAAAAATTAAAAAGTCAGCTGATGAAATGCAACTTATTTTAGTGAAAAATCCTGATATTGTTGCCGATGTTGCTGCTTTATCCGTAAAACCTTTTACCGTCGGTTTTGCGGCTGAAACACAAGATGTAGCACATTATGCGCTTGATAAATTAAAAAGAAAAAATCTTGATATGATTGCTGCCAACAATGTTGCGCTGTCAGGGCAAGGCTTTAATAGTGATGATAATGCCTTAACGGTTTTCTCCAATAAAAATAAAACGGAACTACCGTTAGCATCAAAAAAAATACTTGCCGAGCAATTAGTACAACTAATTTCGCAACATTATATTGAAAAAAAATAAGAGAACGATTTATGACCGTAGCGCAAAAACCTAATCGCAAACAACAAATTTTAGAGTGTTTAGCAAAAATGCTAGAAACTTGTCCTGGCCAGAGAATAACGACCGCCAAACTTGCTGCTGAAGTGGGTGTATCAGAAGCTGCGCTTTATCGCCACTTTCCTTCTAAAGCGCGTATGTTCGAAGGTTTAATTGATTTTATTGAAGAATCAACGTTTTCACGGGTGAATTTAATCCTCAGTGATCACAAAGAAGCCTTAGTGCGTTGTCATCATATTTTGCATGTATTGTTGGTTTTTTCAGAGCGTAATCCTGGGATGTGTCGTATCTTGGCTGGTGATGCGTTAATGGGCGAAAATGAAAGATTACGAACACGTGTTAATCAGTATTTTGAAAAATTAGAAACGCAATTTAAACAAGTCTTACGTGAACGAAAATTGCGTGAAGGTAAGAGCTTTAGCATTTCAGAGCAAGCATTAGCAAATATCTTAGGCGCTTATGTTGAAGGAAAAATTAGCCAGTATGTTCGTTCAGGTTTTACCAAGAAGCCTAGCGAAGATTTTAACGATCAATGGCAATTTTTAATGGCGGGTAAGTAAGTTTCGGGTAAAAATGCGACGACATAACCCTTAGCAATACAGATTTCAGTAAGTTGATAAACTAATAAGTATTAAAATAAAATTAAGGAAAAAATGTGAGTAATTTATCACAGCTTCATCCCATGCAGTTATGGCAGTTATTTGAAAAAATATGCAGTATTCCACACCCTTCAAAGCATGAGCAAAAGATATCAGCTTGGATCCAAGCTTGGGCAAAAGAGCAAGGTTTAGCGGTAAAAGAAGACGCCGTTGGTAATATTTTTATTAAGAAGCCAGCTACAGCGGGTATGGAAAACTGCCAAGGTGTCATTCTACAAGCGCATATGGACATGGTTCCACAAAAAAATGCTGATACCGTTCATGATTTTTTAACCGATGCTATCAAACCTTATACGGTTGAAGAAGCCGATGGACAATGGGTTACAGCAGAAGGTACCACCTTAGGCGCTGATAATGGTATTGGCTTATGCTCAGCTTTAGCCGTTTTAGCAAGTGATGATATCGCTCATGGTCCTTTAGAAGTTTTAGTAACCATAGATGAAGAAGCTGGCATGACCGGCGCTTTTGGCTTGGAGGCGGGCTGGTTAGAGGGTGATATTCTAATTAATACCGATTCTGAACAAGAAGGTGAAATCTATATGGGGTGCGCCGGTGGTATTGACGCCGAAGCTACCTTTAAATTGATTTTTGAAGATGTTACCCAAGATTTTACTTCATTTACCTTATCTCTTTCAGGTTTAAAAGGTGGACATTCTGGGGTAGACATTGATACGGGTCGTGCCAATGCAAATAAACTTTTAGTGCGATTTTTACTCGACGCAAGCCAAAATTTTGATTTGCGTTTAGTTGATTTAAATGGCGGTAGCTTGCGTAACGCTATTCCCCGTGAAGCTGATGCCAGTTTTGTTATAGCAGCAAAAGATGTGAGCGCTTTTAAACTTAGCCTGGACGATTATTTAGACAGGTTACGCACAACATTAGGCAGTATTGAAACCGATATCGAGATGTTACTTATTTCACCAGAGGTTTTCGACCAGTGTTGGAGTCTTAAAACACAGTCGTTAATTTTAAACGCCCTTAACGCTTGCCCCAATGGTGTTATTCGCATGAGTGACGATATTAAAGGTATTGTAGAAACATCGCTTAACTTAGGGGTTGTTCGCTGTAAAGGGCGTAATTTTGTAGCTATGTCTCTTATTCGTAGTTTACATGACGATGGCCGATTACTGGCCGAGTCTATGGTGAAATCAGTCTTTACATTAGCAGGAGCAAAGGTTGAATTTTCTGGTGCTTATCCCGGCTGGAAGCCTAATACAGATTCAAAAATTATGAAAACTGTCCGTGATACTTACCAGTCACTTTTTAATAAAGTGCCTGAGATTATGGTTATCCATGCCGGTTTAGAATGTGGTTTATTTAAAAACGCTTATCCAAACTGGGATATGGTTTCGTTTGGCCCCACCATTAAATTTCCTCATTCACCTGATGAAAAAGTGAATGTCGAAGCCGTTGGGCTTTATTGGCAGTTACTGGTTGAAGTATTGAAGAATATTCCAGCAAAAGCTTAGTTTTTTCTGTTGTTATGCTAAAGGTACCGCCTTACTTTTAATCAAGTAAGGCGCATAATTTCAACATAATGCGGTTTAAATCAAAACAAGTGTTGTTAGGCTAAGGTCTAATAAACTTTTTCTGGTAAAACCGTATACTTGAAGAAGAAAGTTTTAAGGATTAAATTATGTTCCAGCCAGAAAAAATAATAGTTGCTGACGATCACCCTTTATTTAGACAAGCGTTATTAGCTGCGCTCGATGTTAAGTTTAATAAAACCCAGTGGTTAGAAGCACAGACAATCGAGCAACTTGAGCAACAACTCGCTAATAATACCGACAGTGATTTAGTTTTGTTAGACTTAAATATTCCTGGCGCTCATGGTTTTAACACCTTAATTCATGTGCGTAATCATTTTCCGCAAATACCGGTAGTGATGATCTCGGCTCATGAAGATAACGATACTATTCGTAAAGCGATGGAATATGGCGCAGCGGGTTTTGTACCTAAATCGACGCCCGTTGAAACTATTATTTACGCGATTCAACAAATCTTAGCGGGAGAAGTATGGGTGCCAGAAAGCTTTGCTCAGGCGAGTAAAGGTGATGGAGAAAGTAATATTGCCGAGCGTGTGGCGAGTTTAACTCAGCAGCAATACCGCATTTTAATGATGTTTGCCCAAGGCTTATTAAACAAACAAATTGCTTACGACCTTAATGTCTCAGAAGCGACTATTAAGGCGCATGCTACCGCTATCTTTCGTAAACTCAATGTTCGTAACAGAACGCAAGCCGTTATTGCTATTGCGCCACTGAATGTTGCTGAGCCAAATATTAATCACTAACCGCAACTATTAACAATTACCAGTAATAGCAATGGGCTATTGCTTGCCAATTGCTTGTTAGTGCCCAACCCTCTAATTAATTACTCACAGCGGTTTGTAAAATCAATCATCAACAACCGTTGGTGATAACGATTACTCAGAATAATTATCTTGTAACTTCTTCGCTAGCAGTGCACTCATCATTGCGCGCAGCGCTGCTGGCTTAACCAGTTTTCTCATAAAGCCAACATCGGCTTTCTGGGTTTTTTCTTCAATGTCACTATCGGTCGTCGCTGTAATTAATATTGCCGGAATATAGTGATTACTGCTTGCACGTAGCGCTTTAATAAGGGTTAAGCCGTCTTGATTGTTATTAAGCTGGTAGTCGACTAATAAAATTTCAACTTCATTTTGATGCTGTGCAAATATTGCTATTGCCTGCTCAAAAGACTCAGCCGATAGCACGTTACACTGCCAAGCACTGAGCAGTTCTGTCATGCCATTAAGTACATCAGGGTCGTTATCAATACACATTACCGTGACGTCTTTTAGACCTATTTTAGTGACTGGCTGCTCAATTTTAATATTAAATTGTCGATGTGCTTTGGTGATAGCGAGTGAGAACTTACACCCTTGCTGCTCTTTTGATGTTAACGACAGCGGGTGTCCTAATAATTGTGCAAAGCTTTGGGTAATATTAAGACCCAATCCTAAACCTCTGCTGGCATGACTTGGATTGTTTTCTAGTTGAGTAAATTGCTCGAAAACAATTTTTTGTTTCTCAAGCGGAATGCCTGGGCCGTTATCCAATACTTGAAGAATAACTTGCTGACCAACAGTTCGCGATCCTAATAAAATTTTACCTGGACTGGCGTAGCGAAAGGCATTGCCAATTAAGTTCTGTAAAATACGGCGTAATAAATTACGGTCTGAAGTAATCCAAGCTTTACAAGAGACCACTTTAAATTCAACTTGATATTCAGCCGCCGCCGCTGAGAATTCTTGCGCCAAATCTTTAAATAAATCATTCACTGAAAATGTGGTGAGGTGCGTGGTGATATTACCGCTTTCAATACGTGCTATTTCAGCTAAGTCGGCCAGTAAGTCGTTAGCAACTTTTAAAGAATGATCGATGTTTTTGACTTGTCTTAATTGGCTTTCGCTTAAACTGCCTTGGCTACTCAAGGCTGAGGTAAATAATCTTGCAGCTTCCAATGGCTGCATTAAATCATGGCTGCAGGCTTTCAGATAGAGGCTTTTTTTAATATGTGCTTGTTCAGCCTTCTCACGAGCAGCATCTAAATCTTCATTGGTTTTTTCTAATTTTTTAGTGCGTTCGGTAATAATGGTTTCTAAATCAATATTGGTATCTTTTAATACTCTTTCAGCATTTTTATAGGCGGTAACGTCAGAAAACAACATGACAAAGCCACCACCGGGTAAAGGGTTACCTTGAATTCTGACCACTTGGCCGTCAGGGTGTTCACGTTCAGAGCTGTGAGGACTTCCGTTTCGTAAATACTCTAAACGTTTTTCAACTTGTCGACTAATTTCACCTTCGCCGCAAAGACCCCGCGAGGCGTTGTAACGAATAAGGTGTTTTATCGGACAACCTTTGTAAATTAACTCTTTAGGGTAAGAAAATAGATCAATATATTTATTGTTCCAAGCGACTAATTTTAGCTCATTATCGACAATTGAAATACCATCACTGGCGTTTTCTATAGCGCTTTGTAATAAATTTTGACTGAATTTACGCTGCTGGCTCGAAGCATCTTCAACTAATACCGCAATTTCGTCGAGGGCAATATCGCGTCCATCTAAAGCAGAAGATAAGACTAAACGTGCTGAAGATGCCCCCATAACACTTGCCAGCGTATTTTCAGTATGCAGTAATAACTGTTGATTATAGTCTTGATGAGTAACCTCTTTTTTCACGACACCTTGCTTAAAGTGTTTAAAACTAATTTTTGCTTTTCCTTCGCCAACAAAGCGCGAGACAAGCACTTCTAAATCACGTTCATCAATATGTCGTTTTTTCTGTGAATTGAGTAGTTTAGGTGCTTGCCACTCTAAAAATAGCGATGCCTGTACCCGCTCTTGCACACTTTGGCGACTGACTTGTGATAATGCCCACATTACAAAAATATTAACCGTTAAGCTAAGTAGGCTAACGGTGGTATTAGCCGATAATAAGCCGCCGGTAAAAGGCTGCTCGTATAAGCCAAATTGTGGAATGAAATTAAGTATTAACCACAATGAAAAACCAATTAAAATACCCGCATATACCCCAGTTAAGCTTGCCCTTCGCCAGTAAAATGCAGCGACAAGTGCTGGGGTCAATTGCGCAAAAGCTCCAAAAGCAATTTCACCTAATGAGCTTAGCGTATCGGGTGAAGTCATCAAAAATACCCCGTAGCCCAGCAAAATAACTAGAAAAACGAGTGCTTTACGAATGTTAAGCAAGCGAATTCTAAATTCATCAAAATCGGTGTTTTTAGCTTTGCTAGCACGAAAAATATAAGGGAAAACTATTTCATTACTCAGCATCGTACTCAGTGCAATCGAAGAAATAATAACCATAGAGCTGGCAGCAGAAATAGCACCTAGAAAAGCAAACAGTGTTAACCAGGTTTGTTGTTGATGCCAAGGTAAAAATAAAACATAAGCATCTGAAGGGACACTATCACCCAAGAGCATTTGGCCCGCGATACCCAGTGGCGCAGCGAAAACCGCAAAAACTAATAAATAAAGCGGAAATATTTTTCGACTGAGTTTAGTATCTTTTGGGTCTTTAAGTTCAACGACCATGACTTGAAATTGTCGAGGTAACGATAAAAATGCCGCCATGACAATAACTAACATCGCTAACATCGACATCATATTAGGAAAGTTAAGTTGCTGCTCTAGCTGTAAACTTGCTCCTGACTTGTACCAAATGTCCATGGGCGAGTCGAAGACAAAAAAAGTCACAAAGATACCGACAGCAAGAAAAGCAAAAAGTTTGACTAACGATTCAAAAGCAATGGCAAGCATTACACCTGGGTGGCGCTCGGTAACATCGATGTGACGAATACCAAATATTACGGTGAAGCCAGCAAGTACTACGCTTGAAATAAGTCCAAAGCGCCAAGTCACTAACGTTTGTTCAGCTTGAAGTTGTTGAAAAGAATAAACAATAGCTTTTAATTGTAGAGCGATATAGGGCATGGTGCCAATTAAAGCGACGATGGTCACCATAATCGCTAGCTTGTGTGACTTGCCATAACGTGAGGCGAGTAAATCAGCGAGAGAAGTTAAGTTTAACTTTAAGCTAACACGCACAATACGTTGGATAAAAGGCCAAGCAAAAACAAATAATAAAATGGGTCCTAAATAGATAGGAATATGAGAAAGAAAGTTCGTTGAGGCCTGGCCCGTAGTGCCTAAAAAGCTCCACGACGTACAGTAAACCCCTAGTGTTAGCGCATAAATAATACCCTGACTTTTACGAACAATTTTATGGCGGTATTTGTTTCCCAAATAGGCAATAAGAAAAAGCAGGCCAATATAACCAATACTCAATACAGACAATTGCCAATTAGGAAACATAATAAATCTCAATTTTTATTTTTATACTTCTACAATACCAAGCATTTAAGCTAATTTATACAAAACTTGGTGGGTAATTAAGCGAAGTTTTTTTAGCCATTAACTTCAGGACATTGCATTTCAACAACATTACGATATAATCGCGTTCGAATATCATTCGAACGAATAAGTTAAAGAGGTTTCTATGGCACCAGCACCAAAATTTAGCCTTGAAGAACAAGAGAAGTTAATTCTGTTTGCCGCGGTTACCGCAATAGAAAAAAGTAACTTATTAGATTTTTCAATGTCATCAATCGCCAAGTCTGCTGGCCTATCTATGGGGTCGGTCTATAAATTTGTGCAATGTAAAGAAGACTTGCTGATTGTCTTAGCAACAAAAATGTATCAAGAAAAATATCGGGTTGTAAGTCAAGTGCTTGCATTGCCACTAACTACGCCAGAACGAATTATTGCTTTGAGCTTACTAGATTTTTCTAAAGTACAAATGTTTAGTTTTGATGATCAACTAGAAAGTATTGTTAATACGCGCTCTATTATAAAGCGATGCTCGCAACGCTGGCTTGATTATATGATTAATTGTAGTCGTGTTTGCGAGGATTCATTTAAAGCATTGTTGCAAACGGCAGTCGATACTAATGAACTACAGTCGGGCGTTAATGACATGGAGCAGATAAGTATTGGCGCATGGTCTTTAAATGTCGGTTATTTTCAAACGGTAAGATTACATCACAATAGAAACAGTAAACAAGATAGTGAAGCTCAAGAGGGTATCACTTCTTTATCAACAGACAATGTGCACATTCTTAATTTACAACGCTTTATCAACACCTTTGATTGGCGACAAAAAGTCAGTAAAGACGATATTGAAAAAGTAGCTATACAGCTAACTACGTCAGAGCTTAGATAACAACATGAGAAATAATAAAGGAAATACTATGAAAATCCGTCAATGGATTCTGATTATTCTAATTTTAGTTGCAGTAGTCAGTAGCTTGTATTTTTATAAGTCATCATTACAAGCCCAAGCATCGCAGGGAGTCAATATGCCTGAGCCTTCAGCAACGGTTAATGCGACTGAAGCGGTTCGTGTCGATTATCAAGAAATGCTTAAAGTCAGTGGTGAAGTACAAGCCTTTAAATCATTATCATTAAATAATGAATTCGCTGGGCAAATTACCTTGTTAAATGCACAGTCAGGACGCCTGGTGAAAAAAGATCAGGTACTTATTGAAATTGACCATCGAGATGAAGACTCGAAGTTAATTGCCGCTCAAGCACAGCTTACCTTAGCGAAAAAGACCTATAGTCGTTATCTTGTCTTAAAGAAAAACAATGAAATTAGTGCTGAACTTGTTGATCAAGCTGAAGCTGAAGTTGCATTGGCTAAGTCTGATGTAGCCTTATTAGAAACGATGATCGCCAAGAAAAAACTGAGCGCGCCTTTTGATGCAAAAGTGGCCATTCACAATCTTGAAATAGGACAATATTTAGATAAAAACAGTCAAGTATTGACCTTGATTGGTATTAACGAATTTACCTGGATTGATTTTTACTTACCACAAGTTTATCAAGAACTCGTGGTGGGATCTGTTGTTAACGTTCAACCGATGAATCAGCTTAAGTCATATGAAGCGATGATCATTGCCATTGATCCACAATTAAAACGGACTTCACGTAGCTTGAAGTATCGCGCACAAATAAAGTCTTCATTATTAGCATTGAAGCCTAATACCTTAGTCAGTGTTTATTCACCCATTGCCGCCGAGGCTTCGCTAATATCAGTACCTGATATCGCCATAACACGAGATCCACTAGGAAGTTATGTTTTTATACTTGAAGCTGAGGGTGAAGGTGCTTATCGGGCTAAAAAAGTTAAAGTGACTTTGGGTGACCGCAATGATGACCGGGTAATGGTGTTGTCAGGCCTCAATGAAGGACAATTAATTGCTACAAAAGGTGCATTTAAATTGTTCCCACAAATGAAAGTTTACCTCGCTGAGTCTTTGTCAGCGAGCACTGCTGATAAGAAATAGCGAGTTATGATGAAAAAAACTTCAAATCCAATTTCACACAGTAAAGCATCGGTAATGGATATTTTTGTTCGCCGTCCTGTTGTCGCGTTAGTTTTGTCTATTATTATTTGTTTAGCGGGACTTTGGTCAATCAGTAAGATCCCCGTGTTGCAGTTTCCAAAGATAGAGAGTGCTTCGTTAGTTATTGACACGTATTACATTGGCGCTTCAGCTGAAGTGGTGCAAGGTTTTGTTACTGAACCGATAGAGCGAGCTGCCGCAACGGTGCCTGGTGTTGAGTATGTTGAGTCTAAAACGACTTCAGGCAGCAGTAAAGTTACCGCGTGGCTCAACTTAAATGAAAATAGTACCTTAGCATTAGCGGAGTTAACCGCACGTTTAAGCCAAATTCGCTATGAATTACCCACAGGTGCGCAAGACCCCATAGTCTCGGTAAGTCGTGCAGATCGTCCTTTTGCTGTCTTCTATCTGAATGTTAATGCTAATGGTAATGACTTATCAAAAGTCACTGATTACTTAACCCGACAAGTTAATCCGGTTTTAAACGCCATAGAAGGTGTGCAACGTGTTGGTATTGAAGGGGCAAGAACGCCAGCAATGCGCATCTGGTTGAATACCGAAGCGCTTGCAGTGTTTAACTTAAGTTCGACAGAGGTTTACCAAGCATTAGCAACCAATAACAGTATTGCAACTATGGGTTATGCTGAAAATAGCCGACAGCGCATTGATATTGTTGCTAACAGTCAATTAACGTCAGTGACTGAGTTTGAGCAATTAGTGGTGGCAAATATCGACGGTGCTACCATTCATTTAATTGATATTGCTCGTGTTGAAATAGCGGCAGAAGATGCCAGCGTTACGGCAAGGCTAAATGATAGTGACACGGTTTATATCTCAATTTGGCCCTTACCTGGCGCTAATGAAATTGATATTGGCGATAGTCTTTATAGTAAAATTGCCGAATTAAATAAAACATTACCTTTAGGTATGTCGATAGATTTTGCCTTCGACGGTACACTTTATATGCGTGATGCGTTAAGTGAAATTTTCATTACTTTAATGGAAACTGTTATTTTAGTCGGCTTGGTCGTTGTCTTACTAATGGGGTCATTTAGAAGTGCGATGGTGCCACTTATTACTATTCCTATATCTATACTTGGCGCGGTAGCAGCGATGTCATTTATGGGTTTTTCGCTTAACTTATTAACCGTGTTAGCGATTGTATTATCGGTAGGTTTGGTGGTTGATGATGCGATTGTGGTGGTGGAAAACGTTGCCCGTTTAATGCGCAAAGGTTATTCAAAATTTGACGCTGCTTTAGAAAGTTCACGTCAACTACTTGTTCCCATTATTTCGATGACCTTAACGTTAGCTGCGGTCTATGCTCCTATTGGATTTTTATCAGGGTTAACTGGGGTTTTATTTAAAGAATTTGCTTTTACCTTGGCTATTGCGGTCATTATTTCAGGGATTGTCGCGATTACTTTATCATCGGTGATGAGCGCACATATCTTGCCTAAAGGGGGTGAAGAGGGGTGGTTAACACAAAAAGTGAATAAACTTTTTGATAATATTCAACAGGCTTATGGCAAATTACTGCAACGTATTTTTAAGTGGCAAGGGCAGGTTTTTTTAATTGCGGCTGTGGTTTCTTTGCTTTCAGTGCCTTTTTATTTGCAATCAAAGAAAGAGCTAGCGCCTGTTGAAGATCAAGCGAGTGTTATGTTTGTCGTTATGTCACCACCTGACTCTTCATTAGCGTACAACGTTGCTCAAATGGGACCTGTGGTGGAGACCTTACAAGAGATTGAAGGTGGTTTGAAAGTTTGGCAATTACTCTTCACTTCTGGTGGCTTTGGCGGCTTAGAGTTGGTTGGTGCTGACGATCGTAATTACTCTACACAAGAACTTATTCCAGAAATGTATGGCAAATTGGCGCAAATACCCGGTTTGAATATGTTACCTATATTACCCGGTTCATTACCAACCGCGGGACAATTTGAAATTGAAATGGTAGTTAAATCTTCGGCATCCTACGCGGAAATGAAAAACTATGCTGATCAATTGGTGGGAGCAGCATTTGCCAGCGGTGATTTTCTTTTTGCAGACAGTGATTTAAAAATAGATTTACCCCAAGTTGAGTTACAACTAGATCGCGAAAAAATTGCTGATTTGGGGCTTAATGTTGCTGATATTAGTCAACAAATGGGCATTCTATTGTCGAGTAACTTCGTTAACCGTTTCGATGCTAACGGTAAGGCATATCGTGTTATTCCAATGGTTGATAATAATATTCGGGGTAAAACTGAAGAGATCTTAGCGTTAAATATTAAGATACCTTCGGGAGAATTAATCCCCGTTTCGGCTGTTGCTGATTTAACATGGAAAACCGTACCGCGTGAATTATCAACTTTTGCTCAGCAGGCTTCATTTAAAGTTTATGGTGGCGTTGCGCCAGGCGTTAATAAAGAACAAGCGCTGTCAACACTAGAAAATGCGGCGAGAAATATGCTACCTACAGGTTACAGTATTGACTATGCCGGAGAATCACGTCAGCTTCGCAAAGAAGGCAGTACCCTAGTGATGGTATTAGGTGTTTCATTATTGATTGTGTTTTTAGTTTTAGCGGTACAATTTAACAGCTTTAGAGACCCGCTTGTGGTGCTTTTAGGTTGTG
The DNA here is from genome assembly GCF_014077275.1 of Colwellia sp. BRX8-7. Classification (NCBI taxonomy): domain Bacteria; kingdom Pseudomonadati; phylum Pseudomonadota; class Gammaproteobacteria; order Alteromonadales; family Colwelliaceae; genus Colwellia; species Colwellia sp. BRX8-7. The sequence continues at coordinate 45,054 of NZ_JACGVP010000004.1, forward strand.
TACCGTTAGCGTTGTCGGGAGCATTACTTTTACCTTATATTGAGTTAACCACCATTAATATTTATTCACAAATTGGTTTGATCACCTTAATTGGTTTAATCGCTAAAAATGGTATTCTTATTGTCGAATTTGCGAATCATGCTCAAATAGCTGGCGCCGATAAATTAGCGGCGGTTACAGAGGCGGCAACGACACGTTTGCGACCAATATTAATGACGACCGCGGCAACTATTTTAGGACATTTTCCTTTAGTATTGGTGACGGGAGCTGGAGCAGAAGCGCGAAACAGTATCGGTATTATTTTAGTGGCGGGTATGTTTATTGGCACACTATTCACGCTGTTTGTTTTACCGAGTTTCTATTTGTTATTCGCCGAGAGTCGACAAGCTTCAGTCGAAAATAGACCCGAGATGGCTATCGCTAAAAGCGAAGCTTAGTCACGGCTGTTGTTGCTTAGTAAGAAAGGGCGTTACTTTATAAAGTAACGCCCTTTTTTTACGCAACAAACGCAGTTAATACTTTAAGGGGGATCACTCGTCGCCACTGTTTCGTTGTTGAGGAATATCACTAAAGTACTGGACAAACTCTACTTCAAAGCCATTGGGGTCAAGAAAATATAAATTAGCTCGGTGTGTATGCTCAACGCCTTCTTTATGCACGTCAAAGCCCGCCTTTACTAGTCTATTTTTTATCGCTGTTAAATTATCAGTCACAAAAGCAAAATGGGCTAAACCTACTTGATGTCCCAATAAATCTCGATTTTCTCCAATACCGTTATCGTTGAAAGTAAGGTATTGATAGTCGTCACCAAAGTGTACCCAATTGCGATCTACGCCAGACCATTGTGAAATGCCCTCAGCTCTTATTTTCCAATGAGGAAAGGCTGCTTGGTAAAATGTCAGTGTTTGTGGAATGTCGTTAACGACTAAATTTAAGTGTTCAATGTGCAGCATAAGTATCCTTGTTTACTAACAGTGAAGAAACGATGAAAACTCAGCTTAAGCTGAAGTAAAAGGTTATTTCTAATAAGCTTGAAATTATATTATGCCAATTAAGTCCTAATGGACAGGGTGAACACTGAAGAAGTGAATTTAATCATAGACAACCTTGCTAAGCGTGATTAATTTGGGGGTGTAAAAGTATCGAGGTTACCTTTTTATCAAAAGATAATCGTCCTATCGTGGCTTAGCGTGATTAATTTGGGAGTGTAAAAGTATCGAGGTTACCTTTTTATCAACAAATAATCTTCCTATGGTGGCTTAGCGTGATTAATTTGGGGGCGTAATAAGATGTCGTAGCGAATGATTGTTCAGATAATGAGTTGGCTTGGTGTTAGTCATGTTATCAGTGGTTGTTTTTATCAATGAATCGTTGTCATAAATACCATGACAACGATAAATTAACGACCTGCCACTTGTGGGGTTATCGGTGGTCTTAGTTAAGTGTTTGCGTATAAAACTCAGAAAAATATTTACCGCCCTTAATTTCAAGGATTAAACGTAATTTGTAGCTTTGGCCTTTATCTGCAACCAAACGACCAAGTGGTGTTTCGCGCTTCCAGTAATAAGGCGAGTCTTTCATGCCGAGTCGAAAGGACGTTGCTTGGTTTTCTTTATCGACGAGAAATAAAGTCGCGGTGTCGATAGGGAAAGTAGAATTAACGGTCGTTATACCCTTATCATCCATAACATTTACTTCAAATTCTCCTGATTTTAAAATACATTTTTGCTGACTAACGTCACAATGTCCAAAGGGAACTAATTCAAAAGCGCGCGCTTGACTAGCACTATTCTCTTCCCATAAATCAGCTAAGGCAAAGCCTAAAATGGTCAGGATAGGGGCAACGATAATAGCTGTTTTAGTGTGTTTGTTCATAAAGCTTCCTATGAGTATATGTTACTTCGTCATGCTGAATTTATTTCAGTTGTTTAACTTGAGATCTTGAAATGAATTTAGGATGACGCCGACTTAGCTAGTTAGGTTTTAGTTCTGCCGCCCACTGAGTCAGTTTAGTTTTAATCATAACGGCCATTTAGCCCGTTCGGTGTTAAGTATTATGTCTGCTTAAGCAGAAGAATTTACTCATTATATCGTAATAAGTAAATATAAAGCCCTATTTATACAAGTTAAATAGGGCTTTAGTATTATTAATCAAAAAGTTGTCGTAAGACTAATTAGTGATCATGTGCTGCTGAAACACCACCGTGCGGTGTACGGAAGTTTTCAACCATTTGTTGGATATGAGCGGGTGCTGGACCTGTTACTCTTAATACAGCGAAAGCAACTGCAAAGTTAACAGCAGCGCCGACTGCACCAAAGGCATTAGGAGAAATACCAAAGAACCAGTTAGGACCCATGTCACCTAGGAAAGAAGTGCCTGGGATAAACATAAAACCTTTGTGTTGGAACACGTATAACATAGTTACACCGATACCCGAACACATGCCCCAAACTGCTGCTGGACCACTCATCTTCTTAGCAAATATACCCATCATTAGTGCAGGGAATATTGACGATGCGGCTAAACCAAAGGCTAGCGCCACCGTTCCTGCGGCAAAGCCAGGCGGATTTAAACCAAGCCAACCAGCAACCATCACTGATATTGTCATCACAATTCGACCTGCGAGTAACTCATCTTTCTCTGACATGTCAGGTGTTAAAATACCTTTCAATAAATCGTGGGAGATAGAGGAGGATATCGCTAATAACAAACCAGCGGCAGTAGATAACGCAGCAGCTAAACCACCGGCGGCAACTAAAGCAATAACCCAGTTTGGTAAGTTTGCGATTGCTGGGTTAGCAAGTACCATAATGTCACGGTCAACTTTAACCATTTCATTCGTCGCTTTATCAGCAGTATATTGTATTTTACCATCGCCATTTTTGTCTTCGTATTGTAAAAGACCAGTTTTTTCCCAATCTTTAAACCATTGTGGACGTTCAGCATACTCAAGGTTCTGACCGGCTACGGGTTCAATAGTGTTCATTAGGTTTAAACGAGCCATTGCGCCAACTGCCGGAGCAACTGTGTATAACAAGGCGATAAAGACTAATGCGTAACCTGCAGATTGACGTGCAGCTTTAACTGAAGGAACGGTAAAGAAGCGCATAATAACGTGAGGTAAACCGGCAGTTCCTATCATCAGAGATAGAGTATATGCGAACATATTTACTGAGCCGCCCATGTTATCAGTGGTGTACTCTTTAAAGCCTAATTCAGTAACAACTAAGTCTAATTTATCAAGTAAATAAACACCGCTACCGTCAGCCAACGTTGAGCCTAAGCCTAACTGTGGAATAGGGTTACCCGTTAACTGTAGTGAAATAAAGACTGCAGGAATGGTATAAGCAAAAATCAATACTATGTACTGAGCAATTTGCGTGTAAGTAATACCTTTCATACCACCCAATACGGCATAAACCCAAACAACGAACATACCGATGTAAAGACCTAAATCGTAATCAACTTCTAGGAAGCGAGAGAAAGCAACACCCACACCTTTCATTTGACCAATGATGTAAGTTAATGACGCTATGATTAAACAAACAACGGCAACAACACGTGCTGTTTTTGAGTAATAACGGTCAAAAATAAATTCAGGTACAGTGAACTTGCCGTGCTTACGTAAGTAAGGAGCAAGTAGCATGGCCAGTAGTACATAACCACCAGTCCAACCCATTAAGAAAACTGAGCCACCATAGCCAAGGAAAGAAATCATCCCTGCCATTGAAATAAATGACGCGGCACTCATCCAATCGGCACCAATTGCCATACCATTTTGTAATGGGGTAACACCACCACCAGCAACGTAAAAGTCACTAGTTGAACCGGCACGAGCCCACCAAGCAATACCAAAGTAAACGGCGAAAGAACCGAACACAGCAATGTATGTATAGAGTTTTAACTCATCCATTATGATTCCTCGACGTTATATTTTTTATCAAGATCGTTCATTTTTTTGGTGTACCAAAAAACTAAACCGACAAAAGTGTAAATTGAACCTTGCTGTGCAAACCAGAAACCTAGTTTGTAGCCACCGATACGTATTTCATTTAAAGGTTCTACTAATAGCAAACCGAACCCAAATGAAACGACGAACCAGATAACAAGACTTATAAATATTAGGCGCAGATTTTCTGACCAATATGTCTGTTTCTCTTCCATTATCCTCTCCTAGCAACTTAACTTATCTGGGTTTTAGCCCAGTTATTATGTGAAGCGTTTATTATTTTTTTACGCTTGATTTATCACCTGTTTTACCAATTAAGGCAGTAGTTACGTTTACTATTAATTCGGATCGCGATAAAACCAAAATCAAAATTCATAGTGAAATTTAACTATTATTGACACTAACAAGGTTTTTCGAATTGAGGTATTACACTTTAGTCTAGATTTTATACTTTAGGGTTGACGTAAGCGGGCTAAATACACTAAAAATAGCTATCTACTAAGTATGTTTTGTTAAAGGCTGAAAGAATATGGATCATGAACTCGCCGAGATTAGTGCTTTCCTTCAAGCGATTCCGCCATTCGACACCCTACCCGAATCGGTGACGTTACAATTAGTTAAAGAAATAAATATTTGCTACGTAAGGGCCAAGCAACCGTTACCACCTAATGGTATCGAGGAGGCGCGTCTTTATATCTTACGCAAAGGTGCTTTGGTTTATACCGACCATAATGGTCAGTTAGTGGGAAAATATACCGAAGGTGAAATTTGCAGTGTTTTTTGTCGACCCGCACAACGCAATGAAGTGGAGGTAAATACTGAAGAAGACACTTTACTGTACAGTCTTGATTATCAAACTTTGCTGTCTTTAGTTGCAGACTACCCACAAATAGACGCTTTTTTCATGCAAACAGCTGCAGAGCGTTTAAAAGGGAAAATGAGCAAGGTTAATGAAGACGCGATTATTAATTCTTCACTGATTAATAACCCCATTAGTCAATTTTATCATCAACCAGTATTAACCATTAACAGTCATCAAAGCATACAAGAAGCGGCGCTAAAAATGACTGAAAAAGATATTTCTTGCTTAGTCGTAATTGATGATAAAGAAAGTGGTGTCGGTACACCGGTTGGTATAGTAACCGATAAAGATATTCGTCGACGTTGTGTCGCTGAAGGGTTAAGTTTTACCCTGCCAGTCAGCGAGATTATGACCACAGATATGGCAACGTTACCCGAGCAAAGTAGCGCTTATGATGCGCTTATGTTGATGACTAGCAAGCGTATTCACCACCTTCCTATTACTGGCTTTAGTGATTCTGGAGAGTATGGCGAACTAGTGGCGATGGTAACTATCACGGACTTAATGAATAATGAAGGCCACAATGCCGTCAATATCACCAGTATTATTCGTAAAGCGGCGACCATTAACGATTTGATCCGTATCAGTAAATTAATACCAAAATTACAAATTCGTATGGCTAAACTCGGTACCAGCGCTGATCATATTGGTAAAAGTATTAGCGCGATAACGATGGCATTTACGATTCGAATTATTGAAATGTCAGAAAAAATCAATGGCAAAGCGCCAGTTCCCTATGCATGGGTAGCTTGTGGTTCTCAAGCAAGACAAGAGCAGCTTGCCCATTCTGACCAAGACAATGCTTTAATTATTTCTGATCAGGTACAACCTGAGCATGAAGCTTGGTTTGAAAACCTCGCCTCGTTTGTTTGTGATGGTCTTGCTGCCTGCGGTTTTATCCTGTGTCCTGGCGATATCATGGCTTCAAACCCTAAATGGCGACAACCACAAAAAATGTGGCATCAATATTTTGAGCAATGGGTGAATACTCCAAGCCCACAGGCGTTACTCAATGGTAGTGTCTTCTTTGATTTTGCTACAGTACATGGCGACGATTCTTTACTTAACGAAGTACGTAGCAAGCTGCTGGCAAAAACCAAAGGTAATAGCTTATTTCTCGCACACCTGTCTAGAAATGCTTTGATGCTGAGGCCACCACTGGGGTTTTTTCGGGATTTTGTGTTAATTTCTGATGGCGAGCATAAATCGAGTCTAGATATTAAGCACAATGGTATAGCGCCGATTGTTGATCTGGCAAGAATTTATGCGCTAGCCGAAGGGATCGCATCAGTGAACACTATAGAGCGCCTTAGAAAAGCAGCTGGAAGCCCTTCTATTTCTAAAGAGTCGGCGGCTAACTTAATTGATGCTTATGAATTTTTAGGCATATTGCGTTTAGAGCACCAAGCCAATTTACTTCAAGCAGGTAAAGAGCCAAATAATTACTTGTCACCGAAAAAATTGTCTAAGCTCGAACGTGAACATTTAAAGGATGCTTTTAAAGTCATTAAAGCATTACAAGATAGCAGACAGTCAACGTACTAAGGTTAAATATGCTCAGCAATCAACCCTTGTTTTATTGGTTACTCGGTTATGAAGCTCAACGAAAACGTGCTTGGGCGCGAGCGCCAGAAGGAGCCTTAAAAGACTTTCTTGCTGTCAGTTTTCCTGAACCTGATACGCCATTAAATGATATTGAAATTTTGTCGGTTGATTTTGAAACCACTGGCCTTCATGCCATTAACGATAAGTTACTGAGTGTTGGCTTTATTGGCATAAAACAGCAGCAAATATCATTAAAAGACAGCTACCATCAAATCATCAAAACGAAGGATGATCTTTGCGCAGATAACGTTATTATTCATCAAATAACTGATCAGCAAAAAGAACAAGGCGCGCCATTAAAAGAGGTGGTTGAAGCCTTACTCAAAGCTTTGGCTGGAAAAGTAATGTTGGTACATTTTGCTCGTATTGAAAGACAATTCTTGCAACAAGCTTGTTTGGAACTTTATGGCGTAGCGCCACCTTTTCCGATGATAGATACACTAATGGTAGCAAAGCGTCAACTTGATAAAAAGGATGTCGCTTACGACCCCTCAGAATTAAGATTGTCAACTTTGCGCCACGCTCATGGCTTGCCAAATCATTTTGCCCATAACGCTTTAAATGACGCTATAGCTACGGCAGAACTGTTAATGGTACAAGTCAGTGAAATGTCTGATAACAACTCACTTAAATTGCACGATTTATTATTGTAGTTTCGGCTCAATGAACCCATAAAAATTAACGGCAAGTAAATATGTTGAAGGCAACCGTGATATTTTCAAGTTGAATATTACTTTTGAAAAAGCCCCTGACAACTTACTACCGCTCTTATTTGAAATGGCTTATGGTGACCGTTTAGGCTTTATCAACTGAAGTTGATGTAGACTTAGCATTGGCCTTTATTATTTCAATATCTACTTTATCAATAAGTAATAAAACGTCTGCTAATTTTTTTCTTAAATCAGCAGAGAGCTTGTTAGGGAAGCTACATTTTTTGGCGACAGAAAATGATTCTCTGCGGATAACGATGTTAAGTAAATTCTGAATAGAATCGGTATTTGATAGTGCTAATGCGGGGAGTGGTTTTTCAACTGCTTGATTAAAGGTATCGTACGCTTCTTGTAATGCTACTTTTGCTTGTTTTAGTCTAGCCATGTAACCACCTATTTTATTGTTATTAAGGGCCTATTGGTGTTTATCACGATTAATCAAAACACCTATGGCCCCTTCTACAATAAATAGATTTGAAACTTTGTCTAGTGTTATTCGTTAGTAATTAAACGATTGCAGTAGTGTTAACATTATCATCTTGCCTTGAACCTATAGCTAACCTTAGTTTCATGCTCTTACTTGACGATAAAATTTTAGTCGGTTGATTTCGCTTTTTTGATGATGGTAAATAATTCATCTTTTAAATGTAAACGCTGCTTTTTTTGTTGATCGAGATATTCATCCGAAGTATTTTCAGCCCCTTGTTCAATATGATGTACTTCTTGATCGAGCTCGTGATATTTTTTGAATAAGCGAGCAAAATGAGCATCATTCATTTTTAGGCTGCGTATTTCATCAGCAAATTCTGGAAACTCGTGGTGTAAATCATGTTTTTCTATTATCATTTTTTATCCCTTATGTTGCGCAATTAATACAAGTTGTTGTGTAAGGTAAAGCGTGTAATCTTTCGATGTTTATTAGGGTGTTACAGCTTGAACAAAAGCCATATTTTTTATTTTCTAGACGATTTAATGCGGCAATAACATACTTTAGTTCAGCTTTTGCTTGGTGATGAATTTCATCTAGCACTTCATCATTTTCGGTTTCGGTTGCTTGTTCAGCAAAGTCCTGTGAGCGACCTTGATGTAAATCAGCTTCAATAGCACTTATGCGATGCTCTAGCTGAGCTTTTTTCTCTGTTAAGGAGATTAATATTTCTTGATGAGTCATGTCATTTTCCTTTAAACGATAATGGCTATGACTTTATTTTATGACAACGTTGGCTAATTGTTTTGATCTAGCGCAAGTGCAAGCGAATAATTGGCAAGCTAGGGCTGATAAAAATAATGTAATGCCAATAAAAAAGACGCAGTAAGCGTCTTTTTTATTGGGTTATAAAGCTGTTTTATTTAGAAAACTGAAACTCTTTGGGTGGCGTTGCTCCCATTAAATGTTCAACAAAATAATCCCAACGTTTGCGCATCATGTAAGGTTCACGCGCAAAACCGTGGCCGCGATTAGGTAACATCAACATATCAAAATCTTTGTTAGCCTTAATTAAAGCTTCAACGACAATCAAAGTATTGTAAGGTGGTACATTGGTATCGGTTGTACCGTGAGCGATCAATAATTTACCTTGCAAACTGTCCACCGATAACTGGTTTGCTTGGCTGTCGTAATTGCTAATGCCTTCTTCATCTATAACTTCAAGACCATGGTATTTTTCGCCCCATTCATCAGCATAGTTACGGTTATCATGATTACCTGCCTGGGATACGGCTACTTTGTAGAAATCTGGAAAAGTTAATAATGCACGAGTTGATGCGAAACCACCGCCAGAATGACCCCAAATACCAACGCGTGTTACATCAATCCAATTATGACGCTTAGCTAACTGTTCAATGGCAGAAACTTGATCAGGAATACCACTGTCGCCCATGTTGCCATAATAAAATTCATGGAAAGCTTTTGAGCGACCCGGTGTACCCAAAGCATCAATTTCTATAACAATAAAGCCTAACTCAGCAATTGCTTGGTTATCGCCACGGGAGCTACGAAAATGACGGCCACGAATACTACCTACTTGTGGACCTGGATATAAATAATTAACTACAGGGTAAGATTGGCTGGCGTCAAAATTTGTTGGCTTGTACATTAAACCATAAATATCATTTTCACCGTTTCTGTCTTTAACAATAAATTCAACCGGTGCTTGCCAGCCAGACGCTTTTAATTGGCTAATATCCATGGTTTCTATGGTCAATTCTTTGTTATTACTAACGGCACGTACTCGGCTTATTTCAGCGGTTGTTGGTGTTGCCGCGCGGTCTAAAAAGTGTGTGCCAGCTTTGTTTAACGTAATGCGATGGTGCTTTTTCTCGGGTGTTAATAAGGTTAACTCAGAGCCATCTTTGTTAACGCTGTAAAGATAATGGTAATAAGGGTCACTGCCTTCTTTGCCTGCGCCAGTGAAAATAAGCTTACCCGTTTGTTGATCAACATGGAGTAATTCGATAACCGTCCAGTCACCTTGGGTAATTTGTTGTTTAACTTTCCCCGTTGCTAAATCTATTAGGTATAAATGTCCCCAGTTACTGCGCTGAGAAAACCAAATAGCCTCATTACTTTTTTCTAAATACTGCCAACTAATGCCATCGACACCTGATTCAAAAAAGCTTTTTTGTGTTTCTGACATAACAAGCTTAACTTTACCGGTTTTAGCATCAGCAATTTTCAACGTGGCAGTTTTGTGATCGCGCGTAGAAGAAACAAAGGCAAATGTTTTACTATCGTCAGCCCAATCTATGTCTAATAGTTCGCCGTTACGTCCAGCGACATGGTCGGTGATTGTTGAACGGTGAGCATCGGGTGCCATATCAAGTGGCGTGACCTTTTTACTTTCAACGTCGATAACGACACGATGAATAGCAAATATATGTTCATCACCCGGTAAAGGATACTTCCAAACGTCAATTGTTGGATGGCCAACTGCGGTTGACACTATGCCCATGTCACCTACGTTGCGGCCATCATGCTTAAAGGTGGTTAATTTTTTTGAGTCAGGCGCCCAAGTCACTACGGGAGAATCACGACGAACCCAGCCAGCATTATTGGTTGCATAGCCAAAGTCTTTAATACCGTCAGTGGTGAGTTGACTTTCTTTATCTGTTATTAAATCACGTAACCATAGATTATGATCGCGAATAAAGACGGCACGTTTACCATCAGGTGATAAGTTTTCCGCACTTTTTTGGCTTAGTTCATCAAGCTGACATAAATAATGAGTTAAATCACATTGGTAACTCTTTGTCTTTACTGAAAATTTGATGTTGTTTACAGATATAAACTCTACTTGAGTGAAAGGGAACTTATCGTGATTTACTTCGCTATCAGTAATGCGAGCAAGTGATTCTGCTAATTTTTTATGATCGAATGCGAGAGATTTTTTCTGGCTATTAATATCAACTTTAAAAAATTTATCGCCGTCTTCAGTATGGCTGCGGTATACCAAAGTGTCATTGCTTGACCATAACGGGTAGTCAACAGTACCTGTTACTAACTTACTGGTATAGCTTGATAATTGTTGTTCAGCTTTTTTATAGTCGTCAACGTTTAGTTGTTTTGCCGACAACAGGGTTGGTGTCAGTGCAGAGATAATTGCAACGCCACTGGCAAGAATAAGAGATTTTCTCATCTAAATTTACCTTTTTTCATTATTAGTTATTCACTCGAGGATAATACAAGCAAAGCTATGACCAGCCTAACATTTCCTAACCGTTTCAAGTGTAATTATCGTTAAATATACAATTTTATAAGATGAAAGAATCGTTATTAACAGGCAAAAAACATCCCCTTTAGACTTATGTCTAATTTCTAAATAGCGATTAACGTTTTAAGTTATATCCATAAAATAAAAATAAAACGATAAAAAGTAGCCAAAAGATCGTATCTGCAGTTTTTCTGAGGCTAATACACAACAAACGGGGATAGCAAAATGTTTAACAAGAAAAAGCTTCTATTAGCAACAGGATTATTCGCACTGGCTGGCACAGCAAATGCGGCTTACGAAATTAAATTAGACAACGACGACAGTATTACTTTCGGTGGCTATATCAAAGCCGACGCACGTTACATCGATGGTACTGTTGCAGCAACTGATTATTGGTATGGTAGTGGCACGGCACTAGACAATAGTATTTCTAATTTTGGTATTGCGGTAAATGAATCACGCATTAATACTAAATATAAACATGGTGATTTAACCGGTTTTATTGAAATGGATTTCTATGGAGACGCTGTTAGAGGAGGGGGTAATGAAATTATCTCAAATTCGTCAAACCCACGTATTCGTCATGCATTTATTAAATATAAAGATCTATTAATTGGTGACACTTGGTCAACTTTTGTTAACACCAGTGCACTTGCAGAAGCCGCTGATTTTGGTGGTCCATTGTTATCGGCAGCTTTTATTCGTCAAGGACAAGTTCGTTACACTATGGGTAACTTTCAGGTCTCTGTTGAAAATCCAGAATCATATGGTGGTGTCAGTGGCAATGATTCTATGCCTGATGTTATTGCTCGTTATAATTTTAAAGGCGATTGGGGTAATGTCGCTATTGCCGCGGTAGCCAAACGATTACAAACCGTTGGTGGTAATGAAGAATCAGCACTAGGTTATGGTATTTCAGGTCGCATTAATACTTTTGGAAAAGATGACTTTCGTTTTCAATTTCATGGTGGTGAAGTAGGTCGCTATATTGGCGTAACCGCATCAAAAGATTTAATTGGCGAAGAAGTTGAAGAAACAACCTCAATCAGCGTTGCATACCGTCATTTCTGGACCGAAGATTTACGAAGCACGGCCTTTTATGGTAACACCACTACAGAAGTTGCAGATTATGACCGTACACATTGGGGTGTAAATTTATTTAAAAATGTTACTCAGCAATTATCCTTTGGTGTTGAAGTGGGTAATTTTGAAATGGCAGATAAAAATGTTGATTCTGACTACTTACAATTTTCAGCAAAATACGTTTTATAAGTATACCGTTACATAAAAGCAAAGAATTCACACGTTTTGCGTTAGTTGACCTCCTATTCTGAGGTTTTTTGGGGAAGCTTTTGCTTCCCCTTTTTTATGTACAGGATGTACGGTATAGCGTGGTGGCATGGATGCCAAAGAACGCATATGTACAGGATGTACTGTATAGCGTGGTGGCATGGATGCCAAAGAACGCATATGTCATCCTAATACAAAAACAACCGTCCCAAAAACCGTCATCCTGAATTTATTTCAGGATCTAGTGTTATAAATATGACAAGAAGCACAGATACTGAAACAAGTTCAGCATGACGAAGTCTTTAGCATAAATTGAACATAACCAAGCCTTTAGAATAAAAAACCGTCATCCTGAATTTATTTCAGGATCTAGTGTTATGAATATGGCAAGAAGCACAGATACTGAAACAAGTTCAGCATGACGAAGTCTTTACCATAAACTCAACATGAAGCAGTCTTTAGAATAAATTCAGCATGACGAGGTCTTTAGCATAAATTGAACATAACCAAGCCTTTAGAATAAAAAGCCGTCATCCTGAATTTATTTCAGGATCTAGTGTTATGAATATAGCAAAAAGCACAGATACTGAAACAAGTTCAGCATGACGAGGTATTTATTTCAGGATCTAGTCGTTGATACTGATAACTTCAGTACCAACATCACCCCTCTACTACTTTTTAAATTTAGCAAAGGCATCAGCAAAAGCGTTACCCATAGCGGCATTTTCACTCTTTTTAGCGGGTGGCTTTGTATTACGTTGCGGGTTTGGCTTAGCCGTTTTGGGTGTGGTATTTTGTGAACGAGGCTGAGGCTTATTCGTCTGTTGGTTTTGTTCTGGCTTGGTGGTCACTGTTTCATCTAAACGCATAGATAAGCTAATGCGTTTTCTAGCCGCATCAACTTCCATCACTTTTACTTTAACAATATCTCCTGCTTTAACAATTTCACGTGGGTCGCTAACAAATTTGTCAGTAAGTGATGAAATATGTACTAAGCCATCTTGATGAACACCTAAATCGACAAAGGCACCAAAATTGGCAACGTTTGAAATAACACCTTCGAGTACCATGCCGACAGTTAAGTCATTAATGGTATTTACACCTTCTTTAAACTGTGCAGCTTTAAAAACAGGTCGAGGATCTCGGCCGGGCTTTTCTAGCTCACTAATAATATCTTTAAGCGTTAATTCGCCAATATTAATATCGTTGAGATCTGTGATATTAATTTTACTTAATTGTTCACTATTACCGATTAAATCACTAATGTTGCTATTAAGGTGGGCAATAATCTTTTCAATAACTGGGTAGCTTTCTGGATGAACACCTGAATTGTCTAGTGGATTTTTACCACCTGAAATACGTAAAAATCCCGCTGCCTGTTCAAAGGCTTTAGGACCCAAACGCGCTACTTTCTTGAGTTCTTTTCTGTCATCAAAACGACCATGTTCGTCGCGATAAGCAACGACGTTATCAGCCATCGTTTTATTTAATCCTGAAACTCGTGTTAATAACGCAGCCGAAGCACTATTTAAGTCAACACCGACATTATTTACACAATCTTCTATAACATTGTCGAGGGTTTTACTTAGCTGGCTCTGACTTACGTCATGTTGATATTGACCAACGCCAATCGCTTTAGGGTCAATTTTCACTAGTTCAGCTAATGGGTCTTGTAAACGCCGTGCAATAGAAACCGCGCCACGAATAGAGACGTCTAAATCTGGAAATTCTTTTGCGGCAAACTCTGAAGCAGAATAAACAGAAGCACCTGCCTCACTGACCATCACTTTTTGTGGTTTATTTGCTTCTAATGCCTGAATAACCTCTGCCGCGAGTTTGTCACTTTCACGTGAGCCAGTACCATTACCTATCGCGAGTAATTCAACTTTGTGTTGTTGGCATAAATTGACTAAGGTTCGTACTGATTTTTCCCAATGATTCTGTGGTGCGTGTGGGAAAATTGTCGCGGTTTGTAATAATTTACCGGTAGCATCAACAATCGCTAATTTACAACCCGTTCGCATACCTGGGTCTAAGCCTAGTGTCGTTTTTGCACCAGCGGGCGCGGCCATTAATAAATCACTTAAATTGGTGGCAAAAACTTTTATCGCCCCATTTTCTGCTTGTTCACGTAAATTACCCAATAATTCAGTTTCTAAGCTTAGGCTTAATTTTATTTTCCATGCCCAGCGTACCACTTTAGTGATAAATTCTGCACCAGCTTGTCCGGTTAAACGCAGATTGTAGTGCTCACAAATAATTTGTTCGGCACTTGAGTACTGACTATCTTCTTGGTTTGGATCTACGTTAATACTGAGTTGTAATATTTTTTCATTACGACCACGCAACATCGCTAAAGCACGATGTGAGGGAACATTTTTTAATAATTCTGAGTGCTCGAAATAGTCGCGATATTTAGCGCCTTCTTGCTGCTTGCCCTTAGCGACAACACTGGTTAAATGCGCTTGCTTTAATAAATGCTTACGCAGCTTTTGTAATAAATTGGCGTCTTGAGCAAAACGTTCAATGAGGATATAAATAGCGCCCTCAAGGACTGATTTTTCATCGCTAAAACCGGCATCATTATTGATAAAAGCTTTTGCTTCAATTTCTGGCGTTAACGCCCAGTTATTATAAAGGTTATTGGCAAGCGGTTCTAAACCCGACTCTATGGCTATTTGGCCTTTAGTGCGACGCTTAGGTTTAAACGGTAAATATAAATCTTCTAAACGGGTTTTGTTGTCTGCGGCTTGTAATTCTTTTTCTAATGCTGGCGTTAATTTATCTTGTTGGGTGATGCTGGTAATAATGACTTTTCGACGATCTTCAAGCTCACGTAAATAACTTAAACGTTGATCAATGTGGCGCAGATGATTATCGTCTAACCCTTGAGTTACCTCTTTACGGTAACGCGCAATAAAAGGTACGGTTGCGCCGTCATCAAGCAAGTTAATTGCTGAAGTTATCTGAGCGGTTTTAACGTTAAGTTCTGTTGCGATGAGTTCAGCAATGGTAGCCATTAATTGACGAGCCTTTTTGAAAGAATAAGTTTTAAAGCACTATGTTGCCATGGTTTGATAGCAGCATCAATTTGCTTGTTAGGTTTGTGGGTGAAGATTAATGATTGAAAAATGAATGTTTTGTTTATCGCGTTTTTCGTATGAAAAACATTAGCCAAGTTAGACCTTAGTAAGGTCACTTGGCATTAAATGGCGATGCTAAAACTCTTCACTTTCGGGAAGGTCTGTTGGTAAATCGGCAGACAACCACTTACAAATTAGGTCATTTGCTGTTTCTAACCCCGTATATTTTAATGATGAAAAAGCTTGTACGGTAATATCTGCATTTAACGATGCTAAGGCTTTTTTAACCTGAAGCACTTCAGCACTTCTTTTACCTTGTGAAAGCTTGTCGCATTTTGTTAATAACGCCAATATCGGTAAATCACTGTCCGCGGCCCATTGGATCAAGTCCATATCAAGATCTTTTAACGGATGACGAATATCCATTAAAATAACTAGGCCTTTTAAACAATCACGTTTTTCTAAATATTCGCCAAGTGCTTTTTGCCATTTTTTTTTCATTTCAATCGGCACTTTGGCAAAGCCGTAACCGGGTAAGTCAACCAAACGTCTGTTAGGTGCGACTTCAAAAATGTTAATAAGCTGCGTTCGACCCGGTGTTTTACTGACACGAGCTAAACCACGTTGGTTAGTTAAGGTATTTAGTGCGCTTGATTTACCCGCATTTGAACGTCCCGCAAAGGCCACTTCTATACCGTTGTCTTCAGGCAAGCGACGAATATCCGGCGCACTTAAAGTGAAAGTGGCTTTACTTAAATGAATAACAGGTGATGACAAAATGGTGTCCAATAACAAATAAAAAAAGCATTATATCTTTTTTTTCTCGTGAAACAGTAAAAAGTGTCATTTTTTAAGCTTAATTTTTACTATGCTTATTACACCGTGATGATATTAGTGTAAAATATGACTAGTTTTTTATATTCATCCGTTTATTTTTTAGTGAATACTTAATCAATAGTAATAGAGCAGAGAGCCATTCAATGAATAAAATTATTTTTTCGTTAATTCTTGCCGTAACGAGTATTAATGTCGCGTTCGCAGCAACCGGAAGTGTTGATGCAGGTAAAAGTAAAGCAGCTATGTGTAGTGCTTGTCATGGTGCTAATGGGATTGGCGCAAGTGATGCGTTTCCTAACTTAGC
This sequence comes from Colwellia sp. BRX8-7, assembly GCF_014077275.1. Taxonomy (NCBI): domain Bacteria; kingdom Pseudomonadati; phylum Pseudomonadota; class Gammaproteobacteria; order Alteromonadales; family Colwelliaceae; genus Colwellia; species Colwellia sp. BRX8-7. The sequence goes on from NZ_JACGVP010000004.1 coordinate 61,405, forward strand.
GGGCCAGCATGCTGCCTATATTGTTAAACAACTACAAGCCTTTAAAAGTGGTACACGTGTCAACGCTATGATGGGACCAATGGCTGCTGGCTTATCCGATCAAGATATGGCTGATATCGGTGCTTACTTCTCAAATTTAGATAGAAGTGGCGCAACCGTTTCAGTTGAACTTGCTAGCATGCATTCAGCTCCGGCTGCTGTAGTAGAAACTGTTGCTTATGTTGGCAATGCTAGTGCAGGTAAGAGTCTTTACGAATTAGGTGATGCTTCACGTAATATTGCTAGCTGTATCGGCTGCCATGGTAAAGAGGGCAATAGTCAGGTACTAATCAACCCTAATTTAGCCAACCAACATGCCCAGTATATCGAAAAGCAATTATATGCTTTTAAAGATAAAACGCGCATTAACTATGCAATGAATCAATTTGCTGGTGCGATGACCGATGAAGATATTGCCGATATGGGCGCCTATTTTGCGGATACCAAGGCCGTTGCTCATGTAAAACCTAAGCGTGTTACTAAGGTTGCGATTATTACCGAAGAAGCGATTGCCGGAAAAGCAAAGTCAGCAATGTGTAGTGCTTGTCACGGTGCGGACGGTAATAGTTTAGTGCCTATGTATCCAAAATTAGCAGGACAACATGCGGAATATACAGCTAAACAACTAAAAGAGTTTAAATCTGGTGTGCGTGAAAATGCGGTAATGGCAGGTATGGCTGCAGCCTTGTCTGAACAAGACATGGCTGAATTAGGCGCATATTTTGCTAGTCAAAAACCGACGCCAGGTAATGGCAAGGGCTCTGAACTAGGGCGCAAATTATACTTTGGTGGAGACACAGCTCGTGGTATTACCGCTTGTATCGCTTGTCATGGCGCAACGGGTAAAGGTGTTGCAAAAGCTGGTTTCCCAGTTGTTGCTAATCAAAGTGTTGAATACTTAACTGCACAGTTAATGAGTTTTAAAACCGGTGAACGCAATAATGATCGTAATGGCATGATGGGAAATATAGCTAAACGTTTGAAGAAAAATGACATTGACGCATTAGCGCAATACATGTCTTCAATGAAATAAAGCACGGTTAAAAGAATATTTTTAAAAAAGCAGCTTAATAAGCTGCTTTTTTATGCCTGCTAAGTGATCAATAAATTAGTCCGATGGGTATAACTTGTGTAAACTGTTTGATATTGAAGACTGCAGTGCCTAAGGTAATAACCTTACCAATCATTGCTAGCCACATTTAATTATCTACATATATAGAGAGCTCATTGATGAAAAGAATACTACTAAGCTTGGTTTTATTAGGAACAAGTGCACTAAATATCAGCTATGCTGCCCAAGGTAATGTTGATGCCGGTAAAACAAAATCTGCAATGTGTGGAGCATGTCACGGTGTTGATGGTAATAGCTTAGTACCTATGTATCCTAGTCTGGCTGGACAAGGTAGTAGCTATATCGCGAAACAATTAGCTGACTTTAAAACGGGGCTAACTTCGGGCGGAAAAGAAGGTCGTGTAAATGCAATTATGGGTGGTATGGCCATGGCATTGAGCGAACAAGATATGCTTGATTTAGGCGCTTATTATAGTGCACAACCTGCAAAATATGCGGGTGGAGCAACCAGTGACGTTGGTAAAAAGCTATATTTTGGTGGTGATATAGAGCGTGGAATTACCGCTTGTATTGCTTGCCATGGCGCTGATGCAAAAGGCATGTCACAAGCTGGTTTCCCAGCTCTGGGCGGACAAAATGCAATGTACTTAACTGCTCAGTTGGAAAGTTTTCGTTCGGGAGCTCGCAACAATGACAAAAATGGCATGATGCGAAATATTGCTATGAAGCTAGAAGATGCAGATATTGCCGCCTTAGTGCAATACATGTCGACGATAAAATAGTCGCTTATAGCTACATGTAGTTCTGAACATCGTCTTTATTTGCCATCCATGGCACCAAGACATACCGTTCATCCTGAACATAAAGCAGCTTAATAAGCTGCTTTTTTATTGGCTAAGAAAGGTTAATGTCGTACACTAAAATAGATATTATTAGTTGGTAATTTGTTGATTTTAAAGGTAAGGGTAATTATCTTGATGGAACTGGGTCTTTAGTGAAAAATCATTCAGTTGTTAATAATATGATTGCTTGTCATCAATGCGATTCGTTATTACCTATGCCGTATTTATTAGAAGGACAAAATGCTTTATGTGGTTGTTGTGGCGCGATGTTGTTTTCAAAGAAGAGGGATGCGATTAATCGAACCCTTGCTGTCGCCATTGCAGGGTTATTGTTTTTTTTACCCGCGGCATTATTACCTATTATTGGCATCGGCGCCGCAGGTCTTTACAACGATGCCTCTCTGGTTGACTGTATTACGCTTTTAATTGATAGTCGCAATTACGTACTCGCCTTTGCTGTTTTTATGTTTACCATTGCTATCCCTGTAGTGAGGCTGATCACGGCCTTATATATTTCATGGTGCATAAAGTTTCAAAAAATTAAACCTTCGTTGCTAGTGTTTTTTCGCTCTTATCATGTTTTAGATACTTGGACGATGCTCCACGTTTTTTTACTTGGTGTTGTTGTTTCTATGTATAAACTTTCTTCACTGGCTGATATGACGATTGATGGTGGGTTAATTAGCCTAATATTCCTGTTGTTATGTTCAACATTGGTGTCGGTCACAATAGATCAGCACAATATATGGCATGAGCTGGAGAAATCTCTTGAGCAATAAAGCCCTTGCCGCAGGTTTAGGCAGTTGCCCAAAGTGTCATAAGCTCAATGTTATGCATAGCGAGCGACAAGTCTGTTCACGCTGTTTAACGCTATTTTCTGCTCGAAAACCTAAAAGTATTGAATACACGTTAGCTTGGACCATTGCCGCGTTAGTGATGTTTATTCCGGCTAATATTTATCCTATGATGGTGTTTTACACTTTCGGCAACCCCGAAGCATCAACCATTTTGGAGGGGATCGCCATTTTTATTCAAATGGGGATGTTGCCGGTAGCGGTCATCATTTTTATTGCTAGCTTTGTTATACCCTTAGGGAAAATTATTGGGCTATTTACCTTGATGTACAACACCAAAAGAAAAACACAATTGTCGTTAAAACAACAAGGAAAGTTATATCATATTGTCGAATTTTTAGGACCATGGTCAATGCTCGATGTATTCGTAGTGACGGTCATGGCTGCGGTTGTTAACTTAGGCTTTTTATCTAGTATTGAACCAGCAGTTGGTATTACCTACTTTACTTTAATGGTAATTTTTACCATTTTTGCCGCGGAAAGCTTTGATCCGCGACTATTATGGGATAACTATCAGAAGCATAATCATCAGTCACTTTCTGAAAAAACATATAACAAAACGGATGTCCCTCATCATGACAAATAAAACTATTCTTGCCGAATCAAAAGCTATTATTAAAAGTCGAGAAGGTATTTCTGCAGTCTGGTTAGTGCCTATTATTGCGTTGTTGTTTGGTGCTTGGCTAATTATAAAAGCTGTTTCTGACCGAGGCACGTTTATCACCGTTCAGTTTGAAAGTGCAAGTGGTATTGTGGTTGGTAAAACTCAAGTTCGCTATAAAGGACTTACCACAGGTATTGTTCGTGACGTTGAAGTATCTGAAGACTTACAGAGTGTTATTGTCGAAATTGAAATGATTTCAAGCTCGAAAAAAATGTTGACCGATAAAACACGTTTTTGGTACGTGACTGCCGACGTTTCATTTCAAGGTATTACCGGATTAGACACTTTGTTATCAGGGAGTTACATAAATGTGATACCTGATATAGAAGAAGAAGGTAAAGCAAGGAGTCACTTTATTGCCTTAAGTGAAGAACCGGTATTAGATCAAGCAACGCCAGGTTTACATGTATCATTAACAACAAAAACTTTGGGTTCATTAGGCAAGAAATCGCCAGTTTTATTTAAACAAATTACCGTCGGTTATGTCGCTGGATTTAACTATGAGGCAACTTCTGATCTGATCAATATTAATCTTTTTATTGAACCTGAGTACGCTAATTTAGTAAAAGAAAACTCGCGTTTCTGGAATACCAGTGGCGTAACAGTATCAGGCTCATTAACTAGTGGTGTTACTGTTCATACCGATTCACTGGCTTCTGTTGTTGCTGGAGGTGTGGCTTTTGGAAACTCTGATTATGAAGCGGTTATGGGACCAGCGATCAACGGCCAAAATTTCACCTTATATTCTGATTATGAAACCGCCAATATGGGCCATGAAATTCAGTTAATGTTAAACTGGAATTCAGGTATAGATCGCGATGCAGCGATTATGTATCAAGGGTTAACATTAGGAAAAATTACCGACTTTACTCGTATTGATCCCGAAGAAAGGATCATCGAAGCCAGTGCTATTATCAATCCTCGTATCATTCCCTATTTAACCAGTGGTTCGCAGTTTTTTGTTATAGCGCCAAATCTGGACTTAGGCGGCGTTACAAATTTACATACATTAATGCTAGGCGCTCACATTGGTATTCGTCCATCAGTTGATGGTAAACCGTTAAATAAATTTAACGTATATAATCAAGAGCCTGCCTACCAATATAGTGAGCCTGGGTTACATTTAGTGTTAAAAGCACAAGATGTTGGCTCTTTAACCACAAGCTCTAATATTTATTATAAACAGCAGAAAGTAGGTACTATTCAGGCAATTGAAAATATTGGCCCTAATGAATTTTTAGTACACATTTTCATTGAACCTAAATACAAAAGCTTTGTTTCTAGTGATAGTCACTTTTGGAACGCCAGTGGTTTACATATTTCAGGTGGCTTACAAAATTTTGATATACAAGCACAATCTATTCAGTCGATGTTAGCGGGCGGTATTGCTTTTGACTTAGGTGATAATAATGAAAAATCAGCACCTAAGAATGGTGATAGCTTTCAGCTGTTTATTGATAAAAACGTGGCTAAACAACGTTCAACATTTAACCTTTATACGAATAGTGCCCATGGTTTAAGTAACAAAACCCGTATCATGCTAAGAGGTGAAGAAATTGGTTCTGTTCATAAAGTCATTCGCCAGCAAGACCAAGTTACCCTTCAGGTTGGGGTCTTAACTGATTACGAATATATTCTCCGAGAAAACAGTCAGTTTTGGCTCGTTAATGCTGACTTATCCTTGTCAGGAATGACAAATACCGATGCTTTATTTGGTGGGGCGTATATCAGCGTTAACGTTGGAGAAGGTGAAAAAGCCCATGATTTTATTGTTACTGACTTACCACCGGCAAAACACTTATCATCACAAGGACTACAACTTTCGCTAAAATCAGAGCAAGGGAATGTCGTTAATCCTGGCAGCCCGATTAGCTTTAGAGGCATAGCTGTAGGACAAGTGGATAATGTTTCTCTCGATACCACAGGTAATAACGTTGAAATAAATATTACCGTTGATGAAGAATACCGACATTTAATTTCAAATTTTACCCGTTTCTATAACGCCAGTGGTGTAACAATAAGTGGTGGTCTAGGAAATTTTATTGTTAAAACAGAATCTGCTGATGCGATATTAAAGGGGGGGATCAGTTTTATAAACCCAGAAATAAAGCCTGAGCAAGACACCGTTGAAGAGGGAGAGAAATTTACCTTATTTGATAATGTTGAGTATGCAAAATTAGCGGGCGTTGCCATAGAAATTCATTTTAGTGATGTTGAGGGCTTGAAAAACAATTTAAAAATAAAATATCAAGATCAACAAGTTGGCTTAGTTTCTCGGATCAAATTTGATCAGCAAGGATTTGGCGCAACCGTTTATGCTTTTTTAAATGACAGTGGTCGAAAGTTCGCGGTTGCAGACTCAAAATTTTGGTTTGCTAAACCTGAGCTTGCTCTTGTGGGCTCAGTAAATGTTGGCGCTATTCTAGAGGGAGGCTTTATTGGATTAATGCCAGGTAAGGGAGAAATAAGTCATCGCTTTGAGGCCAAAGCCATTATGCCGGTAACAACGACGCTTCCTTCAGGGTTAAATCTTTCATTAAGTGCAAAGAACTTAGGTTCAGTAAGAACTGGCAATCCTGTGCTCTATCGACAAGTTAAAGTTGGTCGGGTAATTGGTGTCGACTTATCACCTACAGCCGACACCGTTAATATCTATATTAATATTTATCCGCGTTATGCGCCTTTAGTAAGCCAAAGCAGTCAGTTTTGGAATACCAGTGGTATTCGTATTGATGCGGGGCTTTTTTCAGGGATCAATATAGACTCAGAATCTATAGAAACACTGCTTGCCGGTGGTATAGCTTTTGCTACACCTGAGGTTGACGTTAAGGAGACTTTTCAGCCAGCAGAGCAAGGACAACTATTTAAGTTAGCACGAGATGTTGATGACGATTGGCATAAGTGGCAACCTAAAATTGAATTGTCGCAATAAGAACAAGAGATACCCCCCTTAACTTTGTTCAATACACTGTTGGCGATAGCGTTAAGGAAAAGCCGTAAATTTGGTCTAAAGTTACAATTTGTTGTCTGTTTATTAATAACTATAATAATAAAGTTCATATAATTCGTTAAAAACCAATAGGTAACGAATTGGCATGACTCATGCTTTTAAGCATGCAAACAATATTAACTCATTATAATAATACAGTGGAAAAACCTATGGAAAATGAATTCCCCGGCACTAATAAAGAGCTAACACCGCTCACAAACTCTAATCGTATTCAAGTGATGGACTTACTTCGTGGTTTTGCCTTAATTGGCATTATTATGATGAATATCGAATGGTTTAATCGCCCTGTTAGCGCATTACTGAGCTTCGATTATAGTCTTACTGGCTTCGATTGGGCATCAAGTTGGTTAGTTAAAGTGTTTGTAGAAGGCAAATTTTATAAGTTGTTTTCAATACTTTTTGGTATGGGTTTTGCCATCATGCTCGTTAGGGCGCAAGAGGCAGATCGTAAATTTGGCGCATGGTTTACCCGACGTATGTTGGCATTATTTGTTTTTGGTATGGCGCATTTAATTTTTCTTTGGGGTGGAGATATTATTCACGACTATGCGGTAGGAGGTTTGCTTTTACTGGGGTTTGTTTTACTTTTACGTATTAAAAAATTAGCGCGATTTAATACCCCCGCTACGTTTGCAAAAGTGGGTTTCTCGCTATTATTGATGCCGTTATTGGTTTCAATGTTTGCCGCTCTTTATTTTGGTGTTACCCGTGACAACACCGTAATAACCAACGATTGGCAACAGGAAGTCAGCATTAATCAGCAGCTTGATGTTTTACTGCAACAAGAAAAAGATAATCCAAAAGAAATATGGGTTAGTAAAGATACCGAGATTGAAGACGAAAGTACCTTAATAGCAGCGAGTGCGGCAGTCATCGATAGTGATGTTGAAGCATTAGAAGAAAAAGAAGAAGCTGTAGAAGAAGTCGATGAAGATAGCATGACCGACGAAGAGCTTATTATTTATAAAGCTCAACAACGTTTTGAACGAAAACAAAGCCGTGCGCAAGATGAAGCAAAAGAAACCACAGCTTTTACGCAAACTAGCTATATTGAAGCGACTAAGTACCGAGCTAAAAGCGCCGTTGAAGCTTTAGGTAACACGCCAACCTTTGCCTTCTTTGTTTGTTTACCTCTTTTCATGGTGGGCTATTGGTTAGTCGCTAGTGGCAGAATGAAAAACCCACAACAACACCAAAGTTTCTTCAGTGTTATGTGCTGGGGCGGATTGAGCATTGGCCTACTGTTAAGTATTGCTGGAACTTTTATTAGTCTACACCCAGTGACAAAAAGTGCTATCGAAGTGAGAGCGGGCGGACAAACTATTTTTTATTATGGGCAGTTTGTTCTCTGTGCCGGTTATATTGGCTTGTTTGTAAAATTAGCCAGCAAAGCTTGGTTTATCAAAGGTTTTTCATGGTTGGCACCGTTAGGAAAAATGGCGCTTACTAATTACATCGGTCATTCTATAATCTTAACGACAATATTTTATGGCTATGCTGGTGGTATGTTTGGCCAAATAGCCCGCGGACAACAAATGCTTATTGTCGTCGCGGTGATTTTTGCCCAAGTTGTTTTTTGTACACTATGGTTGAAATTCTTTAGATTTGGCCCGTTAGAATGGTTATGGCGCTCAATTACGTACCTGAAATGGCAACCACTACGCTTAGAAAAAAAACTTGATACAAGTATAGCTTCTTAGGTTTTACTGGGAAAAATTACTGCATAATATGCTGGAATTGTTTAACTGCGATTTCAGCATTTTCACTTTCAGTGATCGCGGTAACAACCGCTATACTGTCAACACCCGTCTGCCAAACACGTTCTGCTCGTTGATGATTAATACCGCCAATGGCTACAACCGGAATATTGCTGGCTAATTTCAATAGCTGTTGTAAGTTATCTACCCCTTGAATTTGTCCGCTCATATTTTTAGTTTTAGTGGGAAATATAGCGCCAATCGCTAAATAAGAGGGTTGTAATTGTTGTGCTAATAAAAATTCATAACAACCATGAGTACTAATACCTAAGTGTAAACCTGACTGATGAATCTTAGTTAAATTAGCGTTTTGTAAATCTTCTTGGCCGATATGCACACCGTAAGCGTGATGCTTTATTGCTAATTGCCAATAATCATTAATAAACAAGCGCGTTTTATACGGCTGACTAATGGCTATGGCTGCAATGATTAGTTTTTCAAGCTCGATGTCCGTCTTATTTTTCAACCGCAGTTGAATAATGTTTAAGCCTAATGGCAATAAACGTTTTAACCAATAAAGTGAGTCAACCACAGGGTAAAGCCCAAGCTTATTATCTGATAGTGCCAACGATGGAAAAGGCGGTAACTGCTGATATTTCTTGACTAGGTTGGATGATATTCTGGGGAAAAAGTCAGCACTATTAGGCCAATGGGTTTGTTCAAATGCGCCATAACAATCGGTTTTTTTCATGCTAGCAGTTACCGATTTAGCTAAACCCTGATTAATAAATGCTTTGGTTAAGGTAAAGGCATCACGTAATAAATAGCCGTGTGCTAAAAAAGCCGCTAATGCGCTAGCAAAGGAGCATCCACCACCATGACTGTAAGAAGTATTTATTCGTGGTGAAGAGAGTTGATAACTTATCGATGATTGCTCAACGTGATGTAAACAATAGTCATCACTGACTTGTAAACCATCATTGTCTAACACGGCACTGTGCCCACCTTTTACGATGACGCTGGCGACGCCTAATTCGGCAATTTTTATTGCCAGCTCAACGGGGTTAAGTATCAATAAGTTTGATAATTGTTGCGCTTCCATCAGGTTGGGGGTAATAACATCAATATAGCTGAACAATAGGGTTAAATCTTCTCGCTGTAGTGTCGAAAAACGACCACCGACGCTCGCTTGGCCAACGGGGTCAAAAACGACACTTATTTTTGGGTAGTTAGCTTTAAAGCCCGCTAATAATTCGGTTAACCATGTGACTTGTTCAAGATTGGCTATTAAGCCAATCTTAATGACACTGGGTGGTTTATCACTAATTAATACCTTAGCTTGTTGTTGTAATGTCTCGCTAGCGACCGGATTTATCGAGACAAGGCGGTTAGCGTTTTGTACGGTATTCGCGGTGATCAAATGACAAACTTCAACACCCAAGGCATGACCTGTTTTTATATCGGCGGCAATGCCCGCACCACCAGAGCAATCGCTGCCAGAAATCGTCCATACAATCGGTTTTTCTTTAACACTTTCTGTCATAGCTTTATCCTTGTTGCCTTATTGATGCCAAAAAGGTGTATCTAGGGTTGGCGTTGATCGTCCAGATAGTCGGGTTGTCTTTAACACTTTTTGTCATAGGTTTATCCTTATTACCTTATTACCTTATTACCTTATTACCTTATTGATGCCAAAAAGGTGTATCTAGGGTTGGCGTTGATGGATGAGCGGTTTGTCGTTGCTGCATTACACCCGCCATGTATCCTTGCTCGCCAGCGAAAATGGCTTGTGCGAAGGCTTTTGCCATCAGCACCGGACTATCTGCCAAGGCAATTGCTGAATTTAATAATACGGCGTCGTAACCCATTTCCATAGCTAGACAAGCATCTGAGGGTTTACCAATACCCGCATCTAAAATGAGAGTTGCATATGGAAGCCGCGAACGAATTGTTGCTAAATTATAAGGGTTCATTAGACCCTTACCTGTGCCTATTGGCGATGCCCAAGGCATGATCACCTGACAACCTAAGTCATATAAACGCTGACACACCACGAGATCGTCGGTGCAATAAGGTAGCACTTTAAAACCCTCATTTAACAACTGTTCACTGGCCTTTAATAGCTCGATAGGGTCTGGTTGTAAATTATAGTCATCACCGGTAACTTCCAATTTTATCCAATCCGTTTGAAAAATTTCGCGGCTCATTTTTGCTAGGGTTACCGCTTCTTTAGCTGTTTTACAGCCCGCCGTATTGGGTAATAAAAACCCCTGAGTCTCTTTAACAACCTCTTGAATATACTGCCAAATTTTTGCGCCTGACTGTTGCGCAGGGTTTTGGCGTTTTAACGACAAGGTGACAATTTTTGAGCCACTGGCTAATATCGCTTTTTTCATGATCTGTGGCGAAGGATAAAGTGCGCTACCAATTAATAAACGACTATTAACTGCTTGTCCGTATATCATTAGTTCGGTTGAAAATGTCATCATTAACCTCCCTGAATAGGAAACAGTACATCTATACTATCCTCTTGATTAATTGTGGTTTTTTGATAGTCAGCTTTACCAATAAAGTCACCATTAAGGGCTACGGCAAAACTTTGTTTTTGCTGCTCTGGCGATAAATAATGCAGTAATGCCATTGATATATTGGGGGTTATACTGGCAATGGTGATTACTTGTCCATTGATAAAATAGGTTGTTATAGCTGCTTTAGTATTCATTGATGGCTAACCACTTATGATAAGGAGATTCTGTTAATGAGCGACACTCGAAAAAATGCGCAACGGTAAACTCTAACTGCTTTAACACAACTGGCGCAATAAGGTAGCCGTGGCGAAACAGTCCATTGACCTGGATAAGCCGATTTTGCAGTGATATTTTAGCTTGGTTATCACTAAAAGCAGGTCTTAACTGGCTAATATGTTGATGAATATTGGCTTCAGCAAATCCAGCATGGACACTATAAGCCGCGCTGAGTAATTCCATTGAAGAACGTACCGTCATTGGCGCGCAGTCTTCACTTTCGATTTCAGTTGCTCCCACGACATAAAAACCGTTAGTTTTAGGAGCAATATATAATTGATAGCGAGGGTGCATTAAACGAATAGGCCGGGTAATATTGACTTCAGGGGCAAATAACTGAAATATCTCACCTCGTACTCCTCGTAAATCTTTTAAGGGGGCTGCGGTGTTTTCGCCTGCACTGTTGCGTGCGCCTGCACCGCGACAGTCAATTGCTAAATCAGCAGCAATAATATGCTTTGACCTGTTAGTTTGCTTATTGCCTTTGTTGCCTAGTGGGCTATCCCCATGGTAAGTGACTAAACAGCTCGATTTTTGCTGTTCAATGTTAACGACAGGTGAACTTTCTAACCAAGTAATGCTACTTTTTTCTAGCTGCTTTTGCAGGGCTTTTAGTAATTTACGATTACCTATTTGCCCTTCTTCAGGTAAAAACAACCCATGATTAAAGCGATGAGCTAATTCAGGCTCAAGGGCAAGTATTTGTTGGCGATTCAGTTGCTGTAGCTGATGTTGCGGATAATGATTTTTGATATAAGCCATGAAACGCTGATAATCGCCTTGGTCTTGTTCATGGCTAACCATTAAGGTGCCTGCTTGTTGAAAATAAGTGTAACTGTCTAATTTAGCAAGAATCTCAGGCCAAAGCGCTAATGACTCAAAGCCCATTTCAACAATATTACGATCGCTATGCATAGCTTCACCTAGCGGCGTTAATAAACCGGCAGCAGCATAAGCGGCACTTTGGTGGCCCTGTTTATTATCTTTATCAACCAAGGTTACTTGATGACCTTGATTAACCAAAGACAATGCCATTAAACGACCCACTAATCCTGCGCCAATAACAACGATATTGGCACAGATTTGAGTAGGTTTAGGGAACTGTTGAGAAATAGTCATCGGCTGACTATTTCACCTGATGGTAAATTTCACTACCGGTCGCTTTAAATTCCGCCGACTTTTCAGCCATGCCTTGTGCAATATCGGTTGGCGTTGCATCTAAAACAATGACTTCGTCAAGTAACTGTATTTCTATTTTATTGCTGGCTTCAAGACCCGCGGCATAATCACGTACTTCCTGAGATATTTTCATCGAACAGAATTTTGGCCCACACATAGAGCAGAAGTGGGCAACTTTACCTGATTCTTGTGGCAAGGTTTCATCGTGATAAGCCTTGGCTCTTTCAGGGTCTAAACCGATATTAAATTGATCGTACCAACGAAATTCAAAGCGCGCTTTGCTCATCGCATTATCGCGAATTTGCGCCCCCGGATGACCTTTTGCTAAATCGCCGGCATGGGCTGCAATTTTATAGGTCATTAAACCTTCTTTAACATCTTCTTTATTGGGTAAGCCTAAATGTTCTTTAGGAGTGACATAACAAAGCATGGCACAACCGTACCAACCAATATTAGCGGCGCCAATACCCGAAGTAATATGGTCATAACCCGGTGCAATATCAGTCGTTAACGGACCTAACGTATAAAAAGGTGCTTCACCACAATGTTTAAGTTGCTCGTCCATATTTGCTTTGATCATATGCAGTGGCACATGCCCGGGGCCTTCAATAATCGTTTGTACATCATGCTGCCAAGCAATTTTAGTTAATTCGCCTAAGGTATGTAATTCGGCAAATTGTGCTTCATCGTTGGCATCAGCAACCGAGCCCGGGCGTAAACCGTCGCCGAGTGAAAACGAGACATCGTATTGCTTTAATATTTCACAAATATCTTCAAAGTGGGTGTATAAAAAATTTTCTTTATGATGCGCTAAGCACCACTTCGCCATAATTGAACCACCACGTGAGACAATACCGGTGACACGCTTAGCGGTCATTGGAACATAGCGTAATAATACACCGGCATGAATGGTAAAATAATCAACACCTTGCTCGGCTTGTTCGATAAGTGTATCGCGGAAAATTTCCCAGGTTAAATCTTCCGCCACGCCATTTACTTTTTCTAGCGCTTGATAGATAGGCACCGTACCAATGGGCACTGGCGAGTTGCGCATGATCCATTCGCGGGTTTCATGAATATTACGACCCGTTGATAAATCCATTACCGTGTCTGCGCCCCACTTGGTCGACCAAACCAGTTTTTCTACTTCTTCTTCAATGGAAGAGGTCACCGCCGAATTACCAATATTGGCATTTACTTTAATTAAAAAGTTACGACCAATAATCATCGGCTCACATTCTGGGTGGTTAATGTTTACCGGAATAATTGCTCGGCCACGCGCGACTTCATCACGGACAAACTCTGCGGTAATTTGCGCTGGAATACTGGCGCCAAATGACTGACCTTTATGTTGTAGTAGTAAGGTTTTATCTTTGACCTCTTCACGTTTTAAATTTTCACGAATGGCAATATATTCCATTTCAGGGGTAATGATCCCTTGGCGAGCATAGTGCATTTGGGTAACGTTTTGACCTTTTTTAGCGACACGCATTTTAGGTAAGTGTTCAAAGCGTATTGCGTCAACACCATCGTCAGCTAAACGTTGTTGAGCATAAGTAGAGCTATTTGATGTTAAGAGCTCAACATCACCACGACTATCAATCCAACTTTCACGCAGGCGAGGAATACCTTTGTGTACGTCTATTTCGACACTTTCATCGGTATAAAAACCTGAGGTATCGTAGACGCAAAGAGGTTCATTTTTTTCGTAGGTTGGCTTATCTTTATTACCCGCTAATAAAGTATCAGACAAGGTGATTTCGCGCATACCTACCTTGATATCGTGAATTTTACCTTGCACATAAACTTTTTTAGAATTTGGGAATGATTGATCAGAAACGTTTTTTAAGAATGTTTCAGCTTGTTCGCGACGTTCTCTGCGAGTGAGTTTGTTAGCTGGTTTGGTCATTTTTTTGCCTTTTAATAATATGCATTTCGTTATAAATGCACGAATAAAAAAGACGAAGTGTAGAGTGAGGAAAAAATAAAAAAGTGACGAATTAATCCCTTAACTCTTTTATTTTACCTTGTTCCCTTACGCAGATATTAATCTGATCAGGTTCTACGGATCCCGCTTTCGCGATCTCAGCTTTGAATATTTCTTTAGAAATAATCTCAGCACTCCGACAAGTAATTGTGGTGATTCTATCGTATTAGTTTCAAAATACGCAATCATAATGTTGTATTTGGTTATAATTAATTTTTAGATAACGATGTGAGTCGTTGACAGATCTTACCCTTTTTAGGGTTCACAATTTATATTACACAATGCTAGTATATTGTATACGAGAGAGTGTTAGGACAATAACAATGATAAAAGAACGGATAACGACTTCACTTGCTGGCTTAGTTTGCGCTATGGTTTTTGCTGGGCATGTTAGCGCGAGTAATTGGCAACAAGAAAGTGGCAAAGTAACGCACCAAGAAAAATTACGGGGTACTATTACACCAGAAAGAAAGTGGTGGGATTTAATTCATTATCATCTTAATGTAAAAGTTGACCCTGAAACTAAGCTTTTTTCAGGTGAAAACACCATGACTTATAAGGTGTTAGCTAAAGGTGAACGTTTACAAATAGAACTACAGGCGCCAATGAAGCTTGAGAAAGTACACCAAAATGGTAAAGCGCTTGAAGTAGAGCAAGATGGCTATTCTTATTTTATTACCCCAGCCAGTAAGCAAGAAATAGGCTCGGAGCAGAAGATAACTATGTACTTCTCTGGACAGCCCGTTACCGCAAAAAACGCCCCATGGGATGGCGGTATTACTTGGAAGAAAGACAGTAATGGCCTCGACTTTATTGCCACTTCAAATCAAGGCATTGGCTCTAGTATTTGGTGGCCAAATAAAGATCATCCTGCCGACGAGCCCAACAATGGCGTGTTAATCAGCGTTGAAGTGCCAGAACATTTAATGGATGTGTCTAATGGTCGATTAATTAAAGTTGAACACAATAAAATTGATAAAACAAAAATTTATCATTGGCAAGTTGTGAATCCTATTAATAATTATGGGGTCAATATTAACATTGGTGACTATGTTCATTTTGGTGAAAAGTATCAAGGTGAAAAAGGTCAGCTTGATATGGACTACTATGTTTTACGGGAAAACTTAGCGAAAGCAAGAAAACAGTTTAAAGAAGCGAAACGAACCATTGAAGCGTTCGAGCATTGGTTTGGTCCTTATCCGTTTTATGAAGACAGTTATAAACTGGTGGAAGCACCATATTTGGGGATGGAGCATCAAAGTTCGGTGACTTATGGTAATGGTTATCAAAATGGTTATTTAGGGCGTGATAGAAGTAGTACTGGCCCAGGATTATTATTTGATTTTATTATTGTTCATGAATCAGGTCACGAGTGGTTTGCCAATAACATCACCAATAAAGATGTTGCCGATATGTGGATCCATGAGAGCTTTACTAACTACTCAGAAAGTCTATTTTTAGAGTATCATTTCACTAAAGAGCAAGCCTTTGAATACGTTCGTGGTCAACGGATGAATATTGGTAATCAATCCCCTATTATTGGCGAATATAATGCTAATCGCGGTGGGTCTGGTGATATGTACGATAAAGGTGGCAATATGCTGCATACCATTCGCCAAGTGATTAATAATGATAGAAAATGGCGAGAAATACTCCGAGGACTAGGTAAGGTTTTTTATCATCAAACAGTGACTACCCAAGATATTGAAAACTACATTAGCACACAATCAGGTATCGACTTAAGTAAGGTCTTTGATCAATATTTACGTGATATACGTATTCCCACTTTCGAATATTTTATTAAAGATAAAGTGATGAAAATTCGTTGGGGTAACGTGGTTAAGGGGTTTGATATGCCGTTACGCGTCACTATTGCAGGTAAAACACAGTGGCTGGCACCAACAGCAACTTGGACTACTGTTGAACTTGAGCAGGAAAATCCAAATATAGCCGTTGATGCTAACTTTTATATTTCGACACTCAGTGTTTTAGGTCATTAGTTTTAAAAGTTAACGGTATAAAATTAAAAAGGAGAGCTTATTGCTCTCCTTATACGTCAACGGTCAGTTAAATATTGCGATTAAAAAGCGTATTTAAAACCAACAGAAAGTAATTTAGTACCGTCATACGTTTCATAAGAAGCTTCAACGCTCACTTTTTTATTGAGGCTATAACCAACACCAGCGCCGAAACCAAACTCCCATGAATCATCAGACGCTGATTCGCCACGGTAGCTTGCTTTGAGGTCTAAGTTTGCATAAGACGGCATTACATAAACATATGCGCGATTGTTGAAGTCGTATTGACCACGCAAAGACAAAGCGAGTAAGCTTTCTACTTCAATTTTAGCACCGTAAAGTGAGTCGTCACCAACACCAGAACCGAGACGAAGTTCAGGCATCAAGTAAAAATTTTTCGCTGAATTTTCAATTTTATATGCCACTGAGCCATAGATAAAGTTCAAAGAAATATCGTCGCCATCAGAGCTATCAGATAACTGACCGAATCCACCGCCCACTTGCCAATCAGCAGCTACGGCTGTTAGGGAAAGACTGAAAAGAGTGAGTGCAATAGCGGTTTTCTTAAACATAATAAATCCTTTATTTTATTTGGGTTAACTTTAGGTTAAATTAAGGTGAAGATTTCGCGCAGAGCTTAACACCAAGATATTTTTTGTTCAATAATCTTTAATAAATTATAGTCCGGCGCTTGGCAATTAATAACATCAGTGGCAATATTTAACGATGAATAAACATTTTTTTATCTCTTCAAAACTTTATTTACTTGGACTTATAGCACTATTATTGTGGTTTTTTTGCTTACCGGTTGCAAAAAGTTATGCAATGAAAAGTGAGAGCACAGCAAAGCTATGTCAGCGCTCGCCATCATCATGCCTAGAAAAAGTTAATATTGAATTAACCCAAGTACAGCCGAAAAGCCGCATCTGGTTTAGCTTAATGCAATTCAAATTATCCTCGCTATTTATTTTGCAACACAGTGATGAGCTTTACCAAGAAACAAAACGTTGGATAAACGACGAAGACCTACCGATCCCTTTTCAAGTCACTCTTTATATGTATTATGCTAAGTGTTTACTTAGTCATGGCGACTTAGTAGAAGGGAAGCGTTATATTTATAAAGCAAAAGCACAATTAGCAATAATGAATGAAGTTTATCCATCTCCAATTAAACTTATTGAAATTGCTAACTTACAAATGTTTATTGGTGAGTTACCTGAAGCCTATGAGTCACTTAATGCTTTAAAAGAAAAATATAAAAACAGTCATAACCCACAGTTTATGATGGATCTTTTTGGTCATTTAGGGCATGTCGCTAGGCAACTTGAATTGTATGATGAAGCGCTTGCCCACTGGTATGCAACCGTTCCTTGGAGTTATAAATATGGCAATGAACAACAAATAGCGACAGTACATTTTAATTTAGCGCAAGCACAACAACACGCTGAACAATTCTCATTGGCTGAAAAAAGTTATTTAGCCGCAATTAAGCATGCTGACATTGCTTTAGATGTTGTGAAAGCCTCTCATGCAAAATTGTACTTAGCCGAAATAAAGTTGCTGGGCGGTGATAAAGAACAAGCCGAGGAGCTATTACTGGCCATTAACGAAGAACTCTTAGCGCCAAACCTGCTATTAAAGCTTAATGACCTTAAGGGTGAATTATAAAACCTTTAAGAGGGAGTCGATAACAAAGCATACTGCAAAAAGGTTTGATAAATCCTTATGGTGAATATCTCGCCATCATAGTAAAGCCCAATTTATTAATCGGGTTAACATAATTTTATCCATTTCAATAGGCTGTTATTCCTGATATTTATCCACTATCATTGTCTTTAAAGAATGTAATCAGGTCAATTCATATGTCAGCAGTTACGCAAAAACTAAACACCATCAAATCTAAAGCTGCAATTGCTTGGGGGCCAAATAAACCCTTAACAATTGAAGAAATTGATGTAGAACTTCCCAAAAAAGGCGAGGTTCTCGTTAAAATCATCGCTTCAGGCGTTTGTCATACCGATGCTTTCACGCTTTCAGGCGAAGACCCTGAAGGAATATTTCCAGTCATTTTAGGGCATGAAGGTGGCGGAATTGTTGAACAAATAGGTGAGGGTGTCACCAGTGTTGCGGTTGGCGATCATGTCATTCCTTTATACACACCTGAATGTGGTGAGTGTAAATTCTGTAAATCGGGTAAAACCAACCTGTGTCAAAAAATTCGCGAAACCCAAGGTAAAGGCTTAATGCCTGATGGCACCTCGAGATTTTCATTAAACGGCAAAACTATATTTCACTATATGGGCTGTTCTACTTTCTCTGAATATACTGTTTTACCTGAAATATCTTTAGCGAAAGTTAACCCTAAAGCACCGCTTGAAGAAGTGTGTTTATTGGGTTGCGGAGTAACTACCGGCATGGGTGCAGTCATGAATACGGCGAAAGTTGAAGTCGGTGATACCGTGGCTATTTTTGGTTTAGGTGGTATTGGTTTGTCGGCTATTATTGGCGCTGCTATGGCGAAAGCAAGCCGTATTATTGCGATTGATATCAACGAAAGTAAATTTGAGTTAGCCAAAAAGCTGGGTGCAACAGACTGTATTAATCCAAAAGATTACGATAAACCTATTCAAGACGTTATTGTTGAATTAACCGATGGCGGTGTTGACTACTCTTTTGAATGTATCGGTAATGTTAATGTGATGCGTTCGGCCTTAGAGTGTTGTCATAAAGGCTGGGGTGAGTCTATTATTATTGGTGTTGCTGGCGCAGGGCAAGAGATTTCAACCCGCCCATTTCAACTGGTTACCGGTCGAGTATGGCGCGGTACTGCCTTTGGTGGGGTGAAAGGTCGCAGTGAGTTACCTGAGTATGTTGAACGCTATCTTGCCGGTGAATTTGCTTTAAACGACTTTATTACCCATACCATGTCGTTAGAAAAAATTAATGAGGCCTTTGAATTAATGCACGAAGGTAAGAGTATTCGTAGTGTTATTCATTTTAACCATTCGTAAGTACCTAAAAGGTTGAAGATCATGTTAGAAAAAATTAGCAGTAATAAAATGTTTGGTGGCGTTCAAGAGCATTTTCAACATCATGCTGAAAGTCTAAAATGTCCGATGCGTTTCGCTATTTATTTACCTGAGGGTGCCAGCAAGCATTCACCAGTGCCGGTTTTATATTGGCTTTCAGGACTGACCTGTACCGATGAAAACTTTGTACAGAAATCAGGAGGACAGCGTATGGCATCGGCACTCGGTATAGCCATTGTTTGTCCTGATACCAGCCCGCGCGGGGATGATGTTGCCGATGATGAAAACCAGTCTTACGATCTAGGGTTAGGTGCGGGTTTCTATATAAATGCCACCGAGAAACCTTGGTCTACTCATTATAAAATGTATGATTATATTGTTAATGAATTGCCAACGTTAATTGCAGAAAACTTTCCTGTATCGAGTAAAAAATCAATCAGTGGTCATTCAATGGGTGGGCATGGCGCGTTAACGATAGCGCTAAAAAATCCTGATAAATATTGTTCGGTATCTGCCTTTAGCCCCATCGCTAATCCAATTAATAGCCCTTGGGGACAAAAAGCGTTTAGCGCTTATTTAGGTGATGATAAAGCTTTATGGCAGCAACATGATGCAAGCGTGTTGATGAAAGCAAGTACACAGCATATACCGGCATTGGTTGATCAAGGTTTAGCCGATGACTTTTTGCAAGAGCAACTTCAGCCAGAATCATTGATTTCAGCGGCGCTGAGTAATAACTACCCACTAATACTTAACCAACATCAGGGATATGATCACAGTTACTTTTTCATCGCCAGTTTTATTGAAAGTCACTTATGTTTCCATGCGAAACATTTGGGGCAATCTTAATGTTTACAGTTATTTCACCTGAACATTTTAAGACTATCCCATGGAAAAATGGCCAAGGTGAAACTATTGAATTGGCGATTAATGACGGCGGTACTTTAGCTGACTTTATTTGGCGCTTGAGTATGGCGAATGTTGTTGAAGATGGGGTCTTTTCTGATTTTTCAGGTTATCAGCGTAATCTCATTCTCATTGCCGGTAATGGCATTAATTTACAACACGATAACCGTAAAACTGATCAGTTGAATAATATCCTCGATGTCGCCAATTTTGATGGGGGTTGTCAAACCGTTGGACATTTACCTGCAGGCGAAATTACCGATTTTAATATTATTACCGATAAAGAAAAGTGCTCGGCCGTTGTGGAAACCTTGCTTGCTCAACAAACAGTTGAACTTAAAGCTGCAGACTTATGCTTTGTTTACAGTTTGTCGGGTGCATTCCAGTTAACGTCATACCAAAATCACCAAATAATAAAGGCAGGGCATTTATTGAAATTGAATACCCTTAAAGCAGGGGAGATGACGATTACAGGACAAAAGCTGATCGTGGTTTACTTAACGCAAAATACCTAGGAAAAATTTAGTGACAGCAGGTGTTTATCGCTGAAAATAGTCATTTAAACTTTTATTTCAGCGATAATATTTTTTCTGTTTTAGAGTATGGAGATATTAATAAAAATTCAATGCACAGGACGTTAAAATGAAAGCACACCATTTAGTCAAAGTATTCGCCTTGTTGCTGATATTCTCACCGTTTACTAATGCTGAGAATACTGCTGACAATAGCCGCAAGTTACCTATCGACGAAAGCTCAACCACAAAACATAGTACTAAGGTTAATGGTAAAAAATTCGACTACACTGCCACTACAGGTACTCAACCCGTATGGGACAGTGAGGGTAACCCAACCGCCAGTTTGTTTTATACCTATTACCAACGCAGCGATGTTAAGAATAAAAGTGCACGACCTTTATTAATTTCTTTTAACGGCGGCCCAGGTTCAGCATCTGTTTGGATGCATGTTGCCTACACCGGCCCACGTGTTTTAAATGTTGATGACGAAGGATATCCATTGCAGCCTTACGGAGTTAAGACCAATGACTATTCAATTTTAGATGTTGCCGATATTGTTTTTGTTAACCCAGTTAATACGGGTTATTCACGAGTTCTACCCGACAAAGAGGGCAAGATGCCTTCGAAAGAACAACAAAAATCGATGTTTTTTGGTGTCAATGCCGACATCAAATATCTAGCAGATTGGGTAAATACTTTTGTGACCCGGAATGAGCGCTGGCGTTCACCAAAATATTTAATCGGTGAAAGTTATGGTACTACCCGTGTTTCAGGTTTAGCTTTAGAACTACAATCACGTCAGTGGATGTATTTAAATGGTGTGATTCTCGTGTCGCCAACCGATATTGGTATTAAGCGTGACGGACCAGTAAAGGCCGCAAATCGCCTACCTTATTTTGCAGCTGCTGCCTGGTATCACCAAGCACTAAAGAGCGATTTACAGCAAAAAGACTTATTGGATATTTTGCCTGAAGTTGAAAAGTTTACTATTGAGCAATACATACCTGCACTCGCTAAAGGTGGCTTTATTAGCCTAGCAGAAAAACAGGCGATAGCTGAAAAAGTTTCTTATTATTCAGGACTTTCGGTTACTGAAGTATTACGCAGTAATTTAGATATTAGCGCTTCCTATTTTTGGAAAGAACTATTACGTGACCGTGAGCAAACAATTGGTCGTTTAGATTCACGTTACTTAGGTATTGACGAGAAAACAACCGGTTCACGTCCTGACTACAATGCGGAATTAACGTCATGGCTGCACAGTTTCACGCCCGCCATTAATTACTATTTACGCGAAGAGTTAAACTATAAAACAGACATTAAATATAATATGTTCGGTGATGTACATCCGTGGGATCGCACTAACAATAATACCGGTAAAAACTTACGTTTAGCGATGGCACAAAACCCTTATTTAAATGTCATGTTCCAAGCCGGTTACTACGATGGTGCGACTAACTATTTTGATGCTAAGTACACTATGTGGCAGTTAGATCAAAGTGGTAAAATGCAAGACCGCTTGTCTTTTAAAGGCTACCGCAGTGGTCATATGATGTACCTTCGCTATGAAGATTTAAAAGCGGCGAATGATGATATTCGTCAATTTATTAAAGCGTCTTTACCTGATAATAAACAAGCCGCTAAATACAAAGCTGCTTCGCCACGATAAATTATCTTAGCACTTAAAAGCAAGCCGATTAAGTTATCATTTATAACTTAATCGGCTAATATGTTATTCCTCTTCATCTACTTCTTTAAATCTTTTTGCCACATCATTTTTCTTATAAACCTGCTCCATAATAGGTTCAAAAGAGTTAGGGTGGATATTACCAATAATATTGACAAATACCGCCTCATTGTCTGAAAGTGACAGTACAACTAAACCATCAATTACTTCACCGTTTGACTTGATGAACATCAGTGAGTAATCAGTTGATTCATCATCATTCATTCTTACTACATGTTGCCAACCATCGGCACGTAAATTAGCTTGAGTTTCAATGAAATTATCTTTAAACAACTCACTGTTTTTTTCAACGTTATAAACACTTATACGAACACCATCTACGTCATCCAATAAAGCATCAATTTCAGGGTCTTCATCCGCATCAATAACCCAACGTGCTGTGCCAATAGCTAATGGACCTAAAGACAAGTTTATTTCGCTGTCAGCTTGCCACCAATAAGGTGATTCAATGTCGGCATAGCCAGCATGACTGTGAAGTCCCCCTGCGGTAATGCCGCACCCAGTTAAGAAAAAGCTTGCTGCAATTGCTAATAGCAAGGTCACTTTCTTTAAAAAATAGTGAGATAGTTTCATGGTTTACTCGTTATTTTAAGTCAATATCAATGTTAAGTGATTTGGTTACTTTATTAATTTGTGCCGGGTCTATTTCACCAACAATGTTAATGAATACCGCTTCTCGGCCGTCCTTATCACTTTTATTGTTAATAACCATAACCACTAAACCATCCATAAGGTCATCAGTGATTTTGGTGAATACTCGTACCTTTTCATCTTCTTCATTGACCGATACAATAGGTAACCAGCTTTTAGATTGAATATCTTTGCTGACTTTTGCGATTAAATCTATTGCCGGTTGATCGCTACCTTTCATATTATAGATTTGTACACGAACGGCTTTTAATTTGCTGATTAACTCTGATGCTTCTGGATCAGACAGATTAATTTTGCTAATAAAACCTAACATGGTTTTATTTAAATTAACCATCACTTTAGGTTCACCATAAACTGAGTTAAGACTGGCAAAGTCTACATAACCTCGCTCTTTGGTAATGTCGTCGGCAAAAGCTGAACTGCTCATTAATAATGATGAACTAAAGAAAATAAGTGCTGATAATAATTTTTTCATGATGTTTCCTTAAAATGATTAAGTGGTTTAAATAAACCTTGGTTCAATGGTTGTTGTATATTTTCGTCAAATGTTTGCTTTATTTGCTCTGTTGATATTTTTTTAGCGAATGATATATATTGCAAAGCGATTGCTAACTCTTGCTCAGCATGTTGTATTTCTGCCAGTGATGGATGTTTATTTATAGGATCACTTAGTATATTGGTGTTGAGTAAAGCGATAGCGGTAACGGTTGCGGCTAGCGCACTAAGTTTTTTCCAGCTAGGTGTAAAGTAACCAAAAATCACATGACTGCTTTTTTCAGTTTTGCTAATGCCCTGTAACTTGTTTTTCAAATCGGCTGATAAAGGCTGCAAACCTATGTCATTTAAATGTTTTTCAATATGTAACGCTGTTTCCAACTCAGCAATTTGTTGGTTACTAAGTTGTTCATTAGTTGATTCACTGCTCTCGGACAATACTCTTGCTAGCACACGGGTGTCAGCTGAAAGGTCATTGTTCGCTAAAAAATCATCTAATGGTTTCTGCCATGATTCTTTATTATTCATGGGTATACCCCTTTAAATTATTTCGCAATTCACGTCGTGCACGATGTAAATAGACTTTTACTTGGCTGGTGGTTAAGTTAAGTGATTTCGCCGCAATACTTTGGCTGTTTTGTTGTACATCACATAACATAATCAACGAACTATAGGGTTCTTTTAAACAAGCAATCGCCTCACTTAACCAACGACTTAATTGTTGGTGCTGTAAATTCCCTGCCGGTTCTTCATGTTTTTGTGTCACTTGATGCTCTTCTTCAACTTGGCTGAATTCCTTACGCTTACGCAATTTATCAATACAAGCATTACGGGTTACCGTAGATAGCCAAGCCGATACTTTTTCAACATCTACTTGTTGGATGTTATTCCATAAACGCGTAAAAACATCTTGTGTAATATCTTCCGCTTCATGTTTATCACGTAAAATATACAAAGCTAACGAATAGATTCGTTGCTGATGTTGTTCGAGTATTTTATTAAATTTATTTCCTTTCATAGTTATAATTACGCACTACTTTGCGAAAGGTTACAAATTAAGTATCTTATTTTTAATTTATTATTAAAAAGAGTCGCCAAAGTGATTGGTATGATAAGGAGATTCAATATAACTAATAGGGTAGGGTTTCTTGAAATAAATTGGTTAATCAATGTGTTATCGTTAAAAAATGAATCTGTGGATAAAGTGATATTAAGTTAAAAATTTTTATGAATAAGCTTAATTGAGACGATTAAAGACAATTTTTAGTGATGGCCATTATAATTGCGACAGGTGATTTTTATATTTTATTGAATTTTAGGCATAAAAAAACCGATGAAAACAAGTTCATCGGCTGGATAGCTTTGGGGAAGCTAAAATATAAAATTATTACAACAGGTGCTCACTAAAAGAGAACAGAAACATTATAGAGTAACAACTCTATAAGTGTAAAGTAAAAAGTGAAGTAATTACTCAGTTTTTTGTTTTTTTCGGTTTTTGTTGCTTTTAGTGGTTAATCATCACCACCGAATTTAGAATACAATTTCATGGTGCTATCGGTCACGAAGATGTGCTGAGTGATTATTGCGATCATCAGCAATTAAAGCGACGACATAATTTAAGCCATTGCAATAAACTCTTTGCTTGAAGACATTAAAAACAGGTGTAAATTATTAATCCATGATTTTGGAGAAATAGCCTTGCCAAAAAATTGTTATTTTGGGAGCAAATTGACAACATCTTCCTTTAACACACGAATATATTGTCAAATATCTCTTATAGCTGAGGACTCCATAAATGTTGAAGTTTATTTGTCATCTATTTAGCTTTTTAACATGAGTGTCATATTAATTGCTTTTTGATTTTTAAAGTGAGTGTCTTTAAATTAATGGTTTAATGCCTCACGAGTGGGGCTGTATTTCTTGTAATTTTTGCTTCATAAAATCGATAAAAATGCGGTTCTTATTGGGTAAATATTTACTTTGTACATACTGCAAACAAATATCACCTTGGTAATTGCCTTGTAACCGCCAATCTTCCAAAAGTGGAATGAGCTTGCCACTGCTAATGCCCTGTTGTGCGATATAATCAGGCAGAGAGCCAATACCAAAGCCTTGTTCAATAGCGTCTCGACGCATTTCACTGTGGTTAAGTAAATATGAACCAGTGACTTGTACGCTTGTTTGTTGATTTTTTTGACTAAATCGCCACCGGCTATCTGACATGTTTTCACCTAAGCAAAGGCAGGGTAAATTTTTTAAATCGTCGGGGTGTGTTGGTAGCGGATGGTTAGCTAGAAAATCAGGACTGGCACATAACACTTGTTCACTGCGACCAATTTTAACGTTGACCAAAGCTTCAATCGGGTTGTCATTGATATGAATTAAGAAATCAACACCGTCATGAATAGGATCTAAAATCCGGTCAGTTACTTTTAAATGCAATTGAATATCAGGGTAGCACTTTAAAAACTCGACAAAGAGTGGCCGCAATACTCGATTGGCAAGTGATTTTGGTGCCGCCACCCTCAACAATCCACTAACCGTTGATGTTGTCGAGCTACTGGCATTAACGGCTTGCTCTGCTGACTCCATCATTTGTTTACAATAATTAAAGGTTAATGTTCCTGGCTCTGTTAACGCTAGTTGCCGTGTAGTGCGTTGTAATAGTTTTATGCCTAAAGCATCTTCTAATCGGCTAATTTGGCGACTTACCGCTGAGGGGGTTACCCCAAGTTTGATTGCCGCTTTACTAAAGTTGCCCTGCTCAACGACAGTTACCAAAATAGCCATATCAGACAATAAGGGGATTAGTTTATTTGTGTCCATCAAGCACAAGTCCTTTTACAAATAGGTGTATTGTTTTAAATTTCTCATATATTAACATAGCTGCACAGTAACAAGTGAGTTGCTATGAGACTATTTTAAATGATGAGAGAGAAATATGGAGTTGTTAATAAGTACTTACATGACAGAAATTATTGCGGTAAGCACCATCGCTATTTTTATGGCTATGTTGCCTGGTGCTGATTTTGTCATGGTGACTCGCACGAGTATCTATAATGGCCGTTTATCGGGGTTATATATGAGTTTAGGTATGTGTTTATCAGTTTGTATACATGCTAGCTATTCGATTGCAGGATTAGCGGTTGTGATTGCAAACTCCGCCTGGTTATTTGCGACAATCAAATATTTAGGAGCGGCTTACCTTATTTATATTGCCTGGCAGTTATTAACAACACGTGATCTGTTAAATAATGATCACAACAATCAAACAGCAGCAATGTCGCCTTTTAACGCGATGCGTCGAGGCTTTACCTGCAACATCTTAAATCCGAAAACATCTATCTTCTTCTTAAGTATTTTTACGCAAGTTGTTTCTGTAGATACTCCGCTAATAATGCAAGTAAGTTATGGGATAATTATTATGTTGGCTCATTTTATTTGGTACAGCGGTGTGGCGTTATTGTTATCACACCCTAATATAATGCCTCGTTTCAATCGTCACAAACACAAAATAGATAAAGTCGCAGGATTCATATTGATGATAATTGCTATAAAGCTCATTTTAATGAACGCTGTTTAAGTAAAAATTTCTCAGGCGTTTATTTAGGTCTGCCAACTTATATCAGCTTTTCAGTGATTTACCCTCGCAGTAATTTCGCTGGCAACCATAGGTTTGGTCATGCCGTAATCTTGAGCTAAATTACATCGCTTTTCTATAAGAGCTGCGCGATGTTCTATCGTTTCTTTGGCCTCACTTTACGTTTGAATGATTTAGCTAAGCCATCATCGTGATGAACTTTTTTATTGCTAAATGAAGCTTAATGACTGTTATTTTAAATAATACAATGAATTCAACTGGTTGATGAGATGGGTGTGTCAGATTTATTTACATATTTACTCTAATGTTATTTTTTGTTTTATATAACCAATTGAAATATATCCTATTTAATTTGTTGGCCTGTTATTTGCTTTGCTGGGGTATGATTATTGTTTTAATAATTATCTCCCAGATTTAATTGAAATAAATTTAAAGGCACAAAAAATGAAAATGAATTTTTTACCATTAGTACTATTAACAACTGCTCTTACTTTACTTACGACTACCGCCAGCGCAAGTTTAATTCTTGGCACAGGAACTGAGGCATTAGTGGGTGGTGATTTAACTGATCCAGAGAATGACGGTCTTGCTAATTCGAATGTAAACTATAATGCAATGTTTCGTTCTAGTATAGAACCTGCCTTTGGCAATGGAGAGAGTGCATTTAATGTATTTGATAACATTTTATCATCTGGTAACGCCAAGTGGTGTTGCGATGGTGGTAATGTATGGGTAGAAGCTGATTTTGGTACAAATCGTTACATTCTTGATAAATTCACACTTTCTTCTGCAAATGATGTTCCTAACAGAGATTCCGATCAGTGGAGTATCTTAGGCTCAAATGACGGAATCAACTATACGTCTATTTATTCTTATGACGTAGCAGGAAGCTCTATTTGGGGGGCAACACGCTTTGAAGTTATTCAGTTTTCAAATGCTGATGATTATAACGTTAATACGGCATATAGTATTTTCCGTTACCAATCAACTTCGGTTGTAAGCGGCAATAATCACCAATTAGGTGAAATTGAGTTTTTTGGTACTGCTGCTGTTAATGATTCTGCTGTTAATGTTCCTGAACCAACTACCCTGGCAATTTTTGCGTTAGGTCTAATTGGCTTAGCGTCGCGTCGCTTTAAGAGCTAACTATAATAGTGTAAACGTTCTTAGTTATATAAAAACATCAATTGTAATGATTGGTGTTTTTTTGCTTTTGTAGGTTCAGTTAAGTTTGTTCTAACTTAACTAATGTCTTTTTATTATTACAATTATAGTTACTGATAACTATTTACACTTTGCAGGCGTTCTTTTTGTGTAATATTTTATATTAAGCAAATTGGCTTATTAAACCTCTCAAGTTTGATTTAAGTCATTAATAGCATTACATTGATTATACATGGCTAAAAAATAAACATATTTATGGATTAAATGTGGCTGAATCTTTGATATCAGAACTGAAAAGGCGAAATGTTTTCAAGGTTGGGATTGCCTACCTTGTACTTGCTTGGGTTGTTGTTCAAATCACGTCAATTGCTGTTCCGGCATTACACTTGCCTAATTGGATAAATACTGCGGTATTTTTTTTTGGTCTTATTGGTTTTCCTTTTGCCCTTTTTTTTGCTTGGGCGTTTGAAATAACTCCCGACGGTATCAAGCTTGAATCCGCCATATCATCTGGAGATTCTACTGCTGCTCTTACAGGTCGTAAATTAGATTTTATCATTATTGGCCTTATGGCAATTGCCTTGATTTACTTTATTTATGAGAGTCGTTTTCAATCACCAACGGCTTTAGTCTTGCCAACAGAACAAGCTGAAGTTATTGCCCAAGTTTCCATCAAAGTTAATGCAAATAATCCATTAATATCAGAGCCAAAGGGTACCTCGATTGCTGTACTTCCTTTTGTAAATATGTCTTCTGATAAAGAACAAGAATACTTTTCAGATGGTATTTCAGAAGAAATATTAAATGTATTAGCAAAAATACCGAAACTACAAGTAACCTCTCGTTCATCGGCGTTTGCCTATAAAGATACTAAGATTAATATTTCGGAAGTTGCTAAAATTTTGGGTGTAAAAAACGTACTCGAAGGCAGTGTGAGAAAGTCGGGTGTAAGAGTGCGTATAACCGCTCAGCTCATCAATGCTGAAACAGATAAACACTTGTGGTCTGAGTCATATGATCGCGAGCTTGATGACATCTTTCAAGTACAAGATGAAATATCAGCAGAAATTGTCGAGGCACTGAAGGAAACCTTAGGCATATCATTAGTTAAGACAGTATCTTCTGCGCAAACGATTAACCCTAGAGCTTATGATTTATATCTGCAAGGCCTAAGGGGACTTCATACCTATACCTTTGAAAGTTTAGATAATGCCGCTGCTGCTCTTGAGTTAGCAACAGACATTGCCCCCGAATTTTTGATGGCGCGCATTAAGCTGGCAGAAACATATGCTCGTCAAATTATTACGGGTAGTCGCTTTGATTGGCTAATACTTGATAAGGCAGAAGCGCTAATTAAAGAAGTACTTAGCATTAATCCAAACTCTGCTGAAGCTTATTTTGTTCGGTCATTAATTATAAAAACAGATCGTAAGTTACGTAATCAGTATGCAAAAGAAGCTTATCGGCTAAATCCTAATAATGTCGATATCATCATAAGGCATGCACAATCAAATGGTGCTGAAATGGGAGAAGATAACGCCAGGGCTTTATTTGAAAGGGCTCAAAAAGTTGACCCACTTAATGCTGATTTACCGTATTTTTTTGCAGTATATTTAGTACAAACATTACAAAAATATTCAGAAGCGGAACAAACGCTTAAACAAGCTATTAAGGTTAACCCGAAGAATACTTTTTATCCTTTTTATTTAGGACAAATATATGCACAGCATATGGGGCAAATTGTTGATGCTATTAAGCTAGCTGAAAATGGTGCAAGGTTAGACCCTAACGACCCTTATTTTCCTCAAGCACTTTCGATCTACTATTTATCTTTGGGATCTGGTCTTAAGTCTCTTGAATATGCAGAAAAGGCAATGTCTATTAATGCCAATAACGCTGGAATTATCAATCAAAAAGTGAACAGTCTTATTTACCTTGGGCAAACCGCTAAAGCGTTAATACTCATTAACGATACCATAGCCGATGCTAATACGGTATATCCCAGTAAACAACTCAAAGATCGCTTTATTACTGGTGCCATATACTTATTACTCAAG
The DNA here is from genome assembly GCF_014077275.1 of Colwellia sp. BRX8-7. NCBI lineage: Bacteria > Pseudomonadati > Pseudomonadota > Gammaproteobacteria > Alteromonadales > Colwelliaceae > Colwellia > Colwellia sp. BRX8-7. Next base: position 91,736 of record NZ_JACGVP010000004.1, read on the forward strand.
CAGCAACAATTTGCTGATGCAGAGGCATTGATTAATCTTCATATCCCGGGGATAAATGAATGGGTTAATCAACCACCCCCCGCAACATTGGATGCTATAGAAAATGTAAATGGCATTTTGCTACTTGCCCGTGTTTATAAAGCACAAGGTCAGTTAGCCAAAGTTGAAAAGCTTGTTGAGGGAGTAAAGGGACGAGATGAGTCTTTTTATCTTACAGGTCAAGCACGCTTGTTGGGTATTGAATACATGAACCTTGCTATCAGTAGCTCACTCGAAAATAACGATGAGCAGACCATTAAGTACCTCGAAGCTGCCATTGATAATGGTTATTTATATAATTGGCGTGCTAACTTATTACAATCACCTTATTTTATCGATCTAGCGCAACAGCCAAGGTTTACGGCATTAATAGGACGATTAGAAACTGAAATGCTAAAACAAATAGCGGTACTTAAGCAATAGTTAAGATTTTGATATAACGATATTTATACTCTTGTCTGTATAGCATGCAGTATTTCTATAGTTAAATCATAAGTTTTTGTAGCAGAACGTTTGGTTTATGGCTGATATCACTAAGGCGAAATCAGCCATATAATCGCAATGTGATTGGTACAGTGCGAATAATGCGATTTTTTTATTCTTCTTGCAATGCAATAGCAGCCATTTTCATAGTACTTTCAAAAGTCTCAGCTTCTGCTATAAACAGGCTATTTAAGCTACAAAACATTTGGTTTTTCTATTTTTCTTCTTGCAATGCAATAGCAGCCATTTTCATAGTACTTTCAAAAGACTCTGCTCCGGCTATAAACAGGCCATTATGACAGAACATTGCATCGTCAATACCGGTTACGGCTTTTAGCGCATCATCAGATAAGCCCGCCCATGCTTGAGGTAGTGATTTTCTATCTTCGAATGAACCCGGTTCAACAGGCACTGTTTGAATTCTCCAAGGACCAGAACCAGAAGGATAAACCATATATAAAGCTTGTGCAGACAGAGCATGAACGGTTCTTTTCCATGGCGTATATTTATCTAAAACAATCACTCTTGGATCTTCTGCATTCTCAATCGCTTTAGCGACAATTTCTTTTGCACTAATTCCGCCATTTGCAGAGGCAATAAACCGTGTCAAAATACGTGTCGCAAACTCAACCGCCTCATCAAAACAGCTATCAAAGTGACTATCTTCTTGCCAAGTAGGGTTGAACATTGAAATCGTTTGGCTAAGGCTAATACCTTGGTTTATACCTTTAGAAGCGCCTTCGGTATAGCCACAATCAATAGCGTCAATTGTTGAAACTAGCCCTGCATCAACAGCGTTAGCTACGTCTTGGTTACCCTGACATATTTCTAAGCCATATTTCTGCCAAACCAAGCCAAATGAAGAATAAGGAATTCCATTTTCGCGTTCACCGGCACCACCACGCTGATGGTGATCGAATCGACCTGCATCTGCGTTATATTCACCACCAACATCAATAACAAGATCTGCTTTACCGATAACCTCTAAATTGCGTGTGCGTATGAGGTTAAAGTTAGGAAAAATGTGTTTAAGAGCAGCGATACTAAACACGTCATCTGCATGAAAATTACCGTTGTGAGTTGCTATAGTTATATCATTCATTTTTTATATCATTTTAGAAAGGAATAAGAAGATGTTGCTAGTTAACTTCACTATTTTGACTGGCCGATTTGGGACAACGTCAAGGTGTAGAAATTATAAGGCAGATTCTATACGAAGACAGCTCACAAAAATAGTGGGCTTTTAATAACACTAGTTTTCAATAACGGTACAAAAATGAATAAAGAACAATAATATCCTTGTTAATAATGTTGATTGAATCTGCGTTTAGCTAAGGGGGAATGATAGGGGGTATTTTCTAAATTGGGCTTAAAACGCATCATCTTCGCTGTAAACATTAACATCAAGATCACCGTCCATGCTTTCTGAAGCTAAAAAAATTATTGGTTTACAGCAAACTTGGCAATCTTCAATATACTGCTGGTCTACGTCGGCTGAATCAATGAGTACCTTAATTGTTTCGCCACAATAAGGACATCCTATGCGTTTTTTAGTCAATTGATTCAATTGTTACGGTTTCCTATAATTGTCAGTAATATAATCATTCATTATCGAGAGTTATTTTAAATGATAGGTGGGAAAGGTGTAATGATAAAGTCATATTCAAGCATAACTCAACGCTATGCCTGAATACTGGTAATTAACCAAAATGATTAAAAACGATTTTGTTACCATCTAAATCACGAAAATAAGCACCATAAAATACGTCAGGTATACGCTGCCCTGGTTCTCCATCACAAGTCGCACCTAAGGCAATGGCTTTATGATACATTTCATCGCACTGCTCTTTTGAGCCAGGCGCAATAGCAAGCATATTGCCGTTACCACAGTTTTGAGGCGCTTCGTTATAAGGTACACAAATAGCTAGCATGGGCTCTTTCATACTTTTACCAATAAATATAATGCGTTCCATTTTTATTAACGTTTTAGCGCCTATAGGTGCCAAGAGTTCATTATAAAAGGCTTCTGATTTTTCTAAATCGGTTACACCGATGGTGGCATAGCTAAGCATATCTATTCCTTTTTAATTATGATTAAGGTGATTCATTTTAAGTAGAATGTTAACTACAACAGGTTAGCCAAATCATGTCAATAACGCTTGTTTATTCAGATATTATGGGATGGATTTATAACTCGTACAATATGATGAATATTAACTATTTTAACAACGTGGCTAACTATTTATTGGTATTTAGCAATAATTTTCTCAATGCTTTTATTATCAATCATTTGTTGTAATGCTTTATTTAATCTTGGTAAAAGTTCAAGTTTTGTTGGGTGTACACGCATCATAACTTCTACCGAGCTCACCACGTCTCCCACGACAATATCCCTTAAAGTTGGAAGATGTCTTTTCATATATTGTATTGAGGATTTACTGATAAAAATTTGGTCAACACGTTCAGCCAACAATTGCTTAATGAGCAAACTTTCTGATTTATTTAATACCTTGTTGATGTCATTATTGGTAAAGGATGCCTCAAACCTAGGATAAGTGAAGCCTCTAACTATGCCTACTTTGTGTCCAAATAAATCTCTTGGTCCTTTTACTTCAAATTCATCACCAGAGCGAAAAACAATCACTTCTTCAACACGTTCATAGGCAATGGAATATAAACCTATTTCTTTTGAATTATTGCGCCAAATAGGGTTGATTCCGGGTTCAATATCAACACGGCCAAGATCAAATTCAAGCATAGCTCTAGCGGCAGGCATTTTAACCATTATAAAGGTATCGCCGGTAATTTCTCCTATTTGATGAAATATGTCGGAAAATATTCCTGATATTGTAGCCTTGCCTTGTTGATCTATTGTAGAGATATTGTGTGGAGGATTGGCAGGATCGTAAGAAATTACCTTATAGGTATTAGCGATGAGTGGCCATGATGCGATAAGAAGGATATTAATAAAGCATAACTTTATTTTACAACTTAGGGTCATTTTACTTTCTTTTCAATCGGTGATTTTACAATAAACATAGCAGAATATAGGTAGTTAAGGGAATAAATCTTATGGTGAAATTATAAATATTTAATGGGTTTTAATCCTGCTAAATTTGTGGTGCTATGGCAGACAGCTTAATCGTTATAAGGTGAACTGATTGAGCTGTATCGCCAAAGTGATACTGCGAAATAATAGTAATCTTCACTAAAGCTTAGCTAATATAGCCATATTTTCAAGTTGTTGTTTTTTAAGTGATTGAAATAATGACAAAATATATAAGGAATAAACTTTGCAAGATAGCATTTTTATTTAATGAATAATGAGACAACCTAACCATGAATATAAACCTTTGGGTATTTTTAAGTATCGCTGTGATTTTTTTAGTGAGTTTTTTAATTATTTTGGTATTAAGTACCAATAAAAAGAAAATAAAAGAATTAGAAGTAGAAGCGTTGAAATTAGAAAAAGCTAATTTAGAGACAGAAGTCGCGGCAGCGGTTAATAAAACACTGGGTGACCAATTAAGTCGAATAGAGGTATTGGAAGCTATCGTTACCGATAAAAACTACAACCTAAACGAAAAAATAACTCGATTATAAAGAGTAATCCTATTAATTTTTTCTAATACATTAATAGTATGAAATATTGATGTATTAACGGTTAAGACAGACTGACCAGCAGATAAAAATAGGCGATCAGCTAATCGCCATAGAAGGATGCAAAATTTCTGGCTGTCGGCACACTAGTCTAAAGCATTAATGAGTAAGCCCAAAGGGCAGTGATTACACTTTATACTCCTTAATACCGATGGTTCAGAATATTCGCCGAGTTTGTTGCTAGAATAAAGTCTTTGGTTAATCTTTTAGGCCTATTTTTTTTAATAAGACCATCATTGGGCACCATTTAGTAAATGATGACTGTATTAAGTTGACCGCAATAAAAGCAGTAAACCATAACCAGTTTATTGATAATGTTACGGTTAAAATAAGTGAAATAAGTATCATTGTGCCTGCTATTAGTCTTAATGCATCGTTCTTAGTCATGGTAACTCCGTGATATTGGTATGGTTAAATTAATATTACATTATATTATATTAGGTTTTGTTAAATTAGTAAATACTAATGTACTTTGTTGGCGCAAGTTATGGTGGTTATGCGGCGGCCATGGCGGCGTTAAAAACACCTGACTTATTTTGGTACGCAGTCAGTTTTGCCGGAGTGAGCGACCTTCGAAATATTGTTTTTAAGAGTCGTTACTACACTAATAAGAAATTTGTAGAACACCAAATGGGTAAAGATGTTCACAACTTAATCGCCCGTTCACCGTTTTATCAGGCAAAGCGAATTAATATACCTATGTTATTATTCCATGGTGCCAGCCATACCTTGGTTAATGTTCGTCAAAGCCAAAGATTTTACCAGAAACTATTAGACTTAAATAAGCCAGTTGAATATATTGAATTGGCAGACGGCGACCACTATTTGTCTATTCAGCGTAATCGACACAAAGCTTTTACAGCCATTGCCGAATTTTTTAAACAACATTTAGTCAGCCTAAAGTGATGATGTATTCTTAATATAAAATAGGCAAAAGAGCTTAATTATGAAAATTTTATTTTTGGCTAATAAAGATTTAGCGAGTAATTTTGCACTAAATAAACTGCTACCAGAGGTCTGTAAACACCATGAGGTTCATCTGTGGTTATCAGCAAAAGTAGGCAAAAGCAGTGTGATACCAACGCCATTAAAGACGCTAAAGTTTTTCGAGCAAGACTTGTTTAACCAACTGCTAAGTCCGCTAATTCCTAAGACTAAAAGTAATAACGATAGCTATAAAACTTTTGATGGCTTTAGCGTCTTTTTAAATTCAGCGATTCGAGACGTCAAGCAAATTAATTCGCCTGAGATGATTAATGATTTGAAAGAGTTGGCGCCCGAACTTATTGTTTCAATACGCTTTGGTGGCATTCTAAAAGAAAAGGTTATTAATATTCCTACCAAAGGCATTATTAATCTGCATTCTGGCATATTACCTAAGTATAAAGGCGTGATGGCGACGTTTTGGGCAATGAAAAATAACGACGATAAAATAGGTACGACACTGCACACCATTGACGATGGTTCGATAGATACAGGAAAAATAATCAAGACTTCTACCACACTAGTTAATAGAGAGAAATCTTATTTATGGCATGTGCTTGAGCTTTATAAGCAAGGTGCAACCGATATATTAGCGGCTATTGAAACACTTGAAAATGACGAGTTACTTTGTTCTCAGCCACAAGAAAAGAGTGCTAGCTATTTTACCTTTCCAAATAAAAATGAATGTCTAGACTTTGAACAAAGTGGTTTTAAAATCAATGATGAGCAAGAGTACATTGAATTTATACAACAATATTACTTGTAAGTATAAATTTTAGTTTGACTAATATGTTGTTGTAAATAAAAAGGGGGGAGCATTATTAATGCTCCCCCCTTTAGTCTTTACCATTAATATAATCGCTAATTTATGACGTTCTAAGGATTATAAACAACATCCAAGCTTACACCACTAGCAGCTGAATAGCCGTAAATACCGATATGCCAAGTGTCTGCTACAGGGCTGGTAAATGAACAAACTTCATTATTGCCACTTTTGTATGGGCGACAATCATAAGTTGATGATGTTGGCTGTGCGCCACGTCGAATATATAAATCAGCATCACCAGTACCACCACTCATCGTGAAGTCTAATGTTGCCATGCCGGCTGGTACGTTAATGGTGTAATAAGTCCATGCTTGACGAGCGACACTAATATCCGTTAAAGATGCACTGCCACCGGTTGCTCCGCCACCTGTTGTAGGTTCAGTAAAGCTACCTGTTAAGTTAACACCAGAGAAAGCTGAGTAGGCAACAACTTTCACATAATAAGTGCCCGCTTGTGCCGTACTAATAGGACAACTTTCACTATTACCACCAGCATAAGGACGACAGTCATAGCTAGTACTTGTAGGTGCTGAACCAAATTTAACATATAAATCAGCATCACCTGTTCCACCAGCCATATCAAAGGTTAGGTCTGTTGCACCAGCTGGAACTTCCATTGTAAAGCTAAGTTCAGTACTTGAAGCTAAGCCAGTTTTGGTTGTGCCATTACTTAATACATCATCACCAGTTGGTGGCGGTGGTGGTGTTACGCTACCACCACAAGTTGCTGCTAATGCATCAGACGCTGCTTTTGCTTGTACTAAGCCAAAACCTGTCTTGTCATCGCGGCCAGCAACATCAAGATCAATAGCCGTTGATTTTAATGCACTTCGAACTTCGTCAGCGCTACAATCAATGTTATTACTCCAAACAATCGCTGCAACACCTGTAACATGAGGCGTAGCCATTGAAGTACCGTTGTAATAAGCATAGTTTTGCGAGCCGTTAACCGTTAACGTTGCCGCATTGCCTAACTGCGTCAATAATTGCTGACCCAACGCACGACTAACCGAAACACTTGGCACTGAAACAGCGTTAGTAGAATCAACTAAGAATGGATTTTGTAAACCAGGACGAGTACTGTCACTATAAACAATAACACCAGAGGCACCTGCATCAGCACAAGCTTTAGCTGGGTTTATTTCGGGGTAATTACTGCCTTTTTGGTTGTCATTACGTTCTGCTAAACAAATATTACCAGCAACATTACTACAGCTGTAGCTACTTCCTGAAAGTGTACAACTTGCTAAAACACCGTTTGCACTGCTATCTACATTGCTTACGATGAAGCTACCACCACTTTCAATGTAATGAGTTTGTGGCACAATATCATTAGCATAAGTTGTTGAACCTAAATTAATAAAACCTAAGCGACCATCGCCAGCAACGGTTGATAAAACAGCTTCACCAGGCGCAGAAATTTCAACTTGTGGTGTGTATTGAGAAAACTCAGCATGTTGATTGTTGCTATCAAGTGCGCCAACAGCCATAACAGCGTCATAAGAAGCAGGGTAAGATAATGTGGTATTGCCATCATTACCTGAAGCGGCAACTAATAATACGCCAGAATCAGCAGCGGCTTGTAATGCGTTTTTCTCAGTAACACTTGAACCTGCACCACCTAAACTCATGTTAATAACTTTTGCGCCATTATTTACACAAGTATCAACTGCATCACTTAACTCGCCTACATAACCCCAACCCGCTTCATTAAATACTTTAACAATATGCAGATTTACATTGGTGTTCGGCATAATACCAACAACACCTTCACTGTTATTAACACCAGCAATAGTACCGGCTACGTGAGTACCGTGAGACCCCCCGTTTTGATACCAATTTCCAGTACCTGAGTTATTGGTACCTGAAGCATTGTTAGCATTTAAATCAGGATTTGCCTGTTCATAACCAGAATCAATAATACACACGGTCATATTTGCGCCGTCGTTATCAGTTAATTGGTCTGATTGTGTTTGTGCTATACCCCAAGGTTGATTTTGCGCCATTAAAAAGCGTTTGTAATCAGGCTCAATGAACTCAATTGATGAGTCCTTTTTCATGCGGTTGATCATGGTTTTCACATCTTTAATGTTCTTTTCTTTACCAAAAGAAATAATGTGATGACCATTTTTCAAAATCTTTTCGTGTTTTAACGATAAGCCTGCTTTTTTCGCTAATCCTGGAGGGATTGCTTTTCCGTTTTTCTTGTTTTTATATTTAACAATTAAACGATCAGTAAAATCCTGCTTTTCGAGCATTTGTTGTGCACGCCAATCAGCAAAACTTAATGTTGTTGATTGGGCAGATTCCATTCCGCTTTTATTTACTTTATTAATTTTAGCTTGGCTCGCATAACTTGCCGCGCTAGTTACGGTTAGAATAGATAAGGCTACTGCACTGAGTGCAAGGCGTCTGTTATTTCTCATCTGATATAAACTCCATCGTTTATTTTTACGTTTAATTTGAACGTTTGCCTAGGCTACCTTCAACGTATTTTATTATGTATTGCTTTAGTGGGTGAAAACCCATTGCAAAAATAATGGCTTGTTTGCGATATTTTAACTAGCAAACCACAGACTGTTTTTCATAGTAAAGCGACAAGGTGGTTTTTGTTTTTGTAGTTATCTACATGAAACAATTGATTTTATTTTTATTTTGTCGTTTTTTTTCGAAAAGCTGTCGCTATTTTGCTAGGGAATATTTTCTGACTTGATATTATCGAATTATGCAAGATGCACGATACTGATTTAACCAAGATAAATAAGTCATCATCAAGATAGTAAGGACTGCTCAATAAAATAAAACATAACGTTGATCATAAAAATAATATAAACAACGTCCCTATATATAAGAGAGAGTAGAACATATGAAAGCTTCTAAATTTACGACATCAATTATTGCTTTAGCCGTTACCGCAGCATTTTCAGCACAAGCTGCCGATGATCGATACATTATTAAAGTAGACGAAAGTAAAAAAGGCCTTGTTAAAGCTCTCGCTAAAAAATTAGGCGGCGAATTAAAAGTTGACGGCAAAGGTTTTATCGCTGCTTCATTCGCTGGTAAAGACTTAAGCCAAGTTAAAGGTTTATTAAATAACCCACATATTCAAATGATCGAAGAAGATCAACGCCGTGTACCACTTTCTGTATATAGTGATACTGCAGGCAACCCTGCTACAACTCAACTTACTCCTTATGCGGTTGTTCAATCTCAAGCTGACCAAGTTAACTTTAACGCTGGCGCAGGTATGAAGGTATGTGTTATCGATTCAGGTTTAGATCGCTCTAACCAAGATTTTATTTGGAACAATATCACTGGTACTAATGATTCAGGCACCGGTAACTGGGATGAAAACGGTGGCCCACACGGTACTCACGTAGCCGGTACCATTGGTGCTGCAGATAACGGTTTTGGTGTTGTTGGTATGGCACCGGGCGTTGATATGCATATTGTTAAAGTATTTAACGAAGCAGGTTGGGGATACTCTTCTGATTTAGCTTATGCAGCAAACATTTGTTCTGGCGCTGGCGCGAACATTATTAGCATGAGTTTGGGTGGTGGTGGTGCAAACAGCACCGAAGAGAACGCATTTAAAGCATTTACAGATGCTGGCGGTTTAGTTGTAGCGGCAGCAGGTAACGATGGTAACAATGTTCGTTCATTCCCAGCGGGTTACTCTTCAGTAATGATGATTGGTGCAAACGACAATAACAACGCTATTGCAGACTTCTCACAATTTCCAAGCTGTACGTCGACAACGACAACAGGTAAAGGTAAAAATCGCACAACGACGACAACGACGAACGAAACTATTTGTGTTGAAGTAACGGCTGGTGGTGTGGATACATTATCTACTTACCCTGCAGGCATGGCAACCAGTGCTTCAATGAGTGCTGATGGAGTAGCTTTTGCTTCATCTTCTATGGAAAACGCGGGTTCAGCTTCTGGTAGTACTTTCTACATGGGCACTGCAGAATCAACTAATTCAGGCGCAAATGGCAATATCTGTTTAATTGACCGTGGTGTAATTTCTTTCCACGACAAAGTACAAAACTGTCAAAACTCAGGTGGTGTTGGTGCAATGATCATTAACAATGAAGCGGGCATGTTATACGCTACATTAGGTGATGCGAACGCGACAACTATTCCTGCAGTTGGTGCAGCTTATGAAGACCGTTCGGCATTATTAGCCGCTTCTTCTGCTGAGATTAACATTGGAGCTAGCGATTACGGTTTCATGAGTGGTACTTCAATGGCAACACCAGCAGTATCTGGTATTGCTGCGCTAGTTTGGTCTAATCATAACGGTTGTACGGGTACAGAAATTCGTGATGCACTAAAATCAACAGCGGAAGATAACGGCGCAACAGGTCACGATGACTACTTTGGTCACGGTATCGTTAAAGCAAAAGCGGCTAGCGATTACTTAACCGCTAATGGTTGTGGTGGTGGCGTTGTTACTCCTCCTCCAGTAGAAGGTGGCGATATCACTGCAGACGCATCAGGATACAAGGCTAAAGGTAAAAACAAAGTTGACGTAACTTGGTCAGGTGCAGCTACTGCAAGTGTCGATATTATCCGTAATGGTTCTTTAAGAACAACAACGGCAAACGATGGTGCTTATACCGACAGCTTTAGAACTTCTGGTTCGTTTACATATAAAGTCTGTGACCAAGGAACTAGTAATTGTTCTACGGAAACGACAGTTAATTTCTAGATTTATACGTTATTAGTACAAGGAAGTAGTCTTATTAACTAGTTGATATCCAGTTCATTATTTGAGCTGGATATTTTTATTTTAGTAATATGTAATAATTTGTAGTTATATGTATATACTCATAAGTTATTACAGGTTGGGTCCGGTTTAGTTTATGTTCACAATCAATGTGTATTTTGTAACTAATTATTAAAAATTGTTTAAATGTACAATTGTTTAAATTTAAATTACAAACATTAAGTTAAATTACCCTGACGTTTTTAAAAGATGTAACGGGAAAAGGGGACAAAAATTTTGAATATTTCTGTAAAAAACATTATAAAACCACTCTCACTTTTAGGTCTTATCAGCATAACTGTTTGGCTGATCCATACAACACTTAATAAAAATGTAGATGCACAAAAGCAATCGTACATTATTTCTTCAAATAACTATCAATTATTGCAAACAGAATTAGCAACGCTAAACGTTCAACCAACGCATAAATTAGCTATTATCAATGCTGTTGCCGTTTCTCTTAATATTGAACAGTTGGCTCAGTTACATGCACAGTTAGATATTCAAGTTACGCAAAATCATCATGTAGAAATGTCTGGTGGTAATGCTTGGGGCAAGCGCAAATGGCAGCCAAAGTCTGTCGTTAATGACTTAATTGAGGCCTCTGCCGCTCATTCGGCCTACAATTTTGGCGATGGTGTAACTATTGGTTTTTTAGATACAGGCCTTGATCAATTAGAAGGAACATCTTCAGGTTTATCTACTGATTTATATGGTCGGGATAAGTTCTGGGGAACTTATGATGCGGTTAATAACAATATCAGTAATTATAGTAATGAAGAAAGTGGCCACGGTACGCATGTCGCCAGTATTGCTGGCAATGCAGATTACGACGCTTACGGTAAAGTGTATGGTGTTGCGCCGAATGCTGCATTAGTTGGGATTAAAGCCTTTGATGCCGAAGGCAAGGCGACCTATGCAGACGTTATTCGTGGCATAGATTGGGCGCTACAAGTTAAAGATCAAATCAATTTAAAAGTATTGAACATGTCGTTCAGTGGGCCAGCTCGTTCATACTATTGGGAAGACCCACTTAACCAAGCAGTAATGAAAGCATGGCAAGCTGGTATTGTTGTCGTTGCTTCTGCTGGTAACAGTGGTCCTGGCCCTATGACAATCGGCGTTCCAGGTAATGTACCTTATATAATTACCGTTGGTGCGATGACTGATAACTATACGCCTTCTTATTTAAGTGATGACATAGTCGCTAGTTTTAGTTCGGCCGGCCCGACAGTAGAAGGATTTGTTAAACCAGAAATTGTCGCACCAGGCGGTCATTTATCAGGATTAATGGCTTTTGATACTCAAATCGTTCAGGAACATCCAGAATTTCACGACGGCGGACGATATTTTGAAATGTCAGGTACATCGCAAGCTGCTGGCGTTGTTTCTGGTGTAGTGGCATTGATGTTGACCCAAGATCCAACGTTAACTCCTGACGAAGTTAAGTGTAGACTAATGGACAGTGCTCATACCGCATTCGATAATAACGGTGAACTTGCTTATAGCGTTTTTCAACAAGGTTCAGGCGTGGTTAATGTGGCGGATGCATTAGCTAGTAACGCTTCAGCATGTGCGAATCAAGCATTAGATATTGCACAAGACATTGCTGGTAATGAACACTATTTTGGACCTGCCAATATTAATGATGATGGCAATTTTTATGTTGAAGGTTTAGGCGATGAATATGTGTGGAAATTGGATGAAAGCAACGTTGATGGTGATAGTGTCATTTGGCGAATGAATTTCATCGAAAATGCTATCGATTGGAGAAACACTGCCTCAACAGATAGTGTTATCTGGCGGATGAACATCGAAACGGACAGTGTCATTTGGAGAATGAATGTCGAATCTGACTCGGTGATTTGGAGAATGAGTGTTGCTGATAGTACAACCGGAATTGATGTTAATAATTGGGTAGCACCACAATAGTGTAATTCACTCTAAGCCACTGTTATTAAAGTGGCTTTTTATTTTTTATTTCATGTTAGAAGATTCTATATACCCTCATCTTAGTAAGAGCTATCTTGTGAAAAATATACTCCCCTTTTTCTTATCAATTATTCTTAGTTGCAATATATTTGCACAAGATGTTAAGCAATTTAAAAACTTTGGGATTGATAACCCAATGTCTTATAGCTTTGTTAGAACCATGGCTCAAGATGAAGATGGTTTTATGTGGTTCGGCTCATCGGAAGGCTTAGACCGTTTTGATGGGCATCAAACACTAAATTTTCAACATGATAGTACCCAGCCTAACTCACTAAGCTCTAGTGTGATCAGTAGTATTCTTTTTGATAAACAGCAAAGGCTTTGGGTCGGTACTTTTGGTGGAGGCTTAAATTTATATAGACCAGAAAGCCAAGATTTTATCCATTTTACTAGAAAAACAAAAAATGCCACACTGACCAATGATACCGTAAATGCTTTATTTGAAGACAGTGAAGGTAAAATTTGGATAGCTACCGAAAATGGTGTGAATGTTCTCAGTACAGATGAAGAAAAATGGTCAACTCAGCATATATTTCAAGAATCAGGTAACCCAAATAGCCTGACCCATAATACTGTACTTTCAATAATTGAAACTCGTAACCAAGAAATTTGGATTGGTACTAATGGCGGTGGGGTTTCGATATTTGATCTACAGGGAAATTTTATTAAATCGATTAAGTATGGCGATCAAAAAAGTGCGACTTATGTTAATAAATTTGTCAGTAGTTTATATCTAGCTATTAATGGTGATATTTGGATAGGCACAGTTGATAGTGGTTTATTAAAATATACACCAAGTACAGAGCAGTTTCTTCACTATCAAGATAATGTGAATGTTCAGTCAACAATTAGCAGTAATGCAATTAGTAATATTTATCAGGATTCAGAACAAAATATTTGGATTGGCACCGATAGTGGCTTATCTATTTATAATAATGAAACCAAAGACTTCAGTCGCTATAACAACTCCCCAAATAACCCTTACAGTATAAGTAATGATTTTGTTATTACTTTTTTTGAAGACAACCATAAGATGATGTGGGTAGGGACTTTTTCAGGTGTGAATCGTTGGGATCCGAATATGGCAACCTTTCGACAATATAGTACGCAAACAAATCCTATTTTAAAAAATAACAATATCACTAGTTTTGCGCAATTTGAACAAGGAAAATTTTTTTTTAGTACCTATGGTGGTGGTATCTATCAGTTGTCAGAAGCTGATAATTCCATTACCACCGTCGATTTTAATGCTTCTTTTTCAGAATATAGAATTATGAATCTATTTGCCGATGGCAACACTTTATGGGTGGGAACGAGAGGCTCAGGCTTATATTCAGTCAATTTAACAACCAATAAAGTGACTGGATATATCCATGATGCTAAAGATGAACATTCTATTTCAGCTAATAGTATTACCGATATTATTAAAGATATTAATGGCAACCTTTGGATATCTACTTTTCAACAAGGACTAAATTTATATAATGAAAACGGTACTTTTACTCGTTTTATTAAAAACGAATTAAACACTAAAAATGGTCCTAGCACTAATAGCATATTACAATTGCTGGCTGATGAACAAGGAATCGTATGGTTGGCCACATTTGGTGCAGGGTTAAATCGTTTTGATCCGGCCCTTGGGACGTTTACTCATTTTAGACATGATGAAAATACCCCTAATAGTATTTCGGATGACTTTACCTGGATAATGCTATTAGATCATGACAAGAACCTATGGTTTGGCACTCAAAATGCTGGCTTAAGTATATTAAGCCAAGAAGATCGTTACAGTAATAACTTTTCATTTTCCCATCTTAATACTAAAGATGGCATGAAAAGTTTGACCGTATATGGCATCACCCAAGATGCTAATGAAGATATTTGGTTTAGTACCAGTAAAGGTATTTCTCGGTTTTCAATCAGTGATAAAAATTTTAAACACTTTAATCTGACTCATGGCTTAGTTGATTTAGAATACACTCATTCTTCAGTATTTCGCTCAAAAGGTAACACCTTATATTTTGGTGCAGGCAAAGGCATGAGCACTATTAATCCAGAAAAAATTAATACCAGCTTGTCCGTTCCAGAAGTACGATTAACGAGTATATTAAAGCTGAATGAACCTATGCCTCTTGGTAGTAAATTATCTAACTTAAGCCAATTGGAATTTGATTACAGTGATCAGCTGATTTCCTTTGAATATGTTGGTTTAAACTATGCCAATCCCGAGTCAACTCTTTATAAGTATCGCTTGTTAGGCTTTGATGAGGAGTGGATAGCTGCAGGTAAATCACGACGAGCCACTTATACAAATTTACCTGCAGGTAGTTATACACTGCAAATTATTGCTGGAAATAACGACAATGTTTGGAGTGAACCGGGTTATTCATTAGCTATTACGGTTAAACCAGCACCTTGGAATACTTGGTGGGCTTATTTATTGTATGCCATGGCAGTAGCTTTAACGTTATTAGTCTATTCACGCTTTTTGAATCGAAAACTATTGGTTGAACAACTACAAAAATCTTACCTTAAAGAGCAGGTCAAAGAGAAAACGCAAAAGTTACAATCGCAAAATAGCGAACTTGAACATGCCAATATTCTACTTGAAAAGTCGGCAACGGTAGATAAAGTAACTGGGGTACGAAGTCGCCGCTATCTTGATATTTATATTGAGCAAACTAGCCAGCTGATGAATCAAATTCATCAGAATATTCTACCAGTACAGCGGAGCACTTTACCCCGTCTTTACGTCTTAATGGTTCAGGTTAATGAGTTGACCAATATCAGTAATAGCCAGTTGATTAACATTACTGATTTATTACTGTTTAGCAGAAATACCGATGACCTAGTTGTTCGTTGGTCCGATGATACCTTTGCTGTTATTGGTTATGAAAAAGACAACAATGCTGGTGAGTTAGCCGCGCGGTTAGCAAGTAAATTTGAAAAACAATTCGACGATAAAATTTCGATGAATATTGCTTATTCTTTTTATCCGTTTAATAGAGAGCAACCTATGGAAATATCGTGGGATCAAGTCAGTGTGATGATTGAACTTGGCTTAACATTAACAAGCGAAGAGCCAGCGATTGCTTGGCTTGGCTTGTGTGAACCTAAGATACAACCCTTTAGCTACTTAGCGGTGATTCAAGGCGCTGATCTAGCGACACTTAAGCATAACATCCAAGTTAAGCAAGGTTAGCCTGAGTAGCTTTGTGGTTAGCTTTTAATGAATTGTTGTTGATATTGTTTTGGGGTGCAGTTAAACGACTCTTTAAAGCATCGACCAAAATATGTTTGTGAAGAAAAACCAACATCTAAGGCTATTCTGCCAATTTTAGAACCATTTTGTAGCAATATCTGTGCTTTTGCTAGACGGAACTCTTTAATGAAGTTATTAGGTGTTGTGCCCAGTGTTACTTTCATTTTTCGCTGCAGTTGGCGTTCACTCATCGCCATATTACTGGCTAGATCTTGAATACCTAAATCAGTTTCCAAGTACATCTTAGCAACAATGGTTTCTAGCTTTTCTATAAACTTTTCATCAACGGATAAGATAGCACTTTCGCTTGGAGTTAACTGCGACACTTTTTTTACGCTACTTTCTTTTTGTTGTTCTTTTTGATGGTCACGAAATTTATGTAAATAGTTCTGCTGGAGTAATTTACGATTTTCAATCAAATTTTCAATACGTATTAATAATTCCTGTTGATTGAAAGGTTTACTTAAATACTCATCTGCTTGTAAATTTAGGCCGTGAAGTCGACTATCTAAGTCTGAACGGGCGGTAAGCAAAATAACGGGAATATGAGAAGTAAGTTCATTTTCTTTTAATTGTTTAAGTACTTCGAAGCCATCAATGCCCGTTAGCATTATATCGCATACGATAAGGTCTGGTATATATTCCTCGGCGATGAGCAGTCCTTGTTCGCCGCTCATTGCTAATAAACAATGATGTTGCTGTTCAACCACACGTTTTATGTGATTTTGCATATCGAGATTATCTTCAATAACTAACACGACATTATGTAAATGATTTTTTGTTTTAGTTTTATTATTATTTTGTTCTAACAGCAATGATGATACTTCGCTTTGAGATACACTCATTGGCACTTGAGTTTCTATTTCGACAGCGGTAGCTAAAGGGATTGATAGAGAAAACTTACTGCCTTTATTGTATTCACTGACTAAATTGATACGCCAGTTATGCGCTTTTACCAATTCATTAACTAAAGATAAACCAATACCTACACCAAAAACAGCATGATTTTTTTCATCATCAGCTCTTTGAAAGCGTTCAAAGATTTTACTTTGTGATGCTTGATTAATACCTATGCCGGTATCTGTAATCTCTAAAATAACATTATCTTGATCAACATAAGCACTGACCTTGATGCTACCGCCAGCAGGTGTATATTTAATCGCATTAGCAAGTAAGTTGAAGATGATTTTTTCAAAACCCTGAGCATCACATTCTAGCCACAGATCATCAGATATTTCAGCATCAAAACTTAAATCATTTTGTTTAGCTAAGCGTGAAAATGAATCAATTGGCATAGCCATTAACTGACTTAATCGATAAGTAGACAATGAAAGCTTAGGGTTGTCAGTAAGGCGAGAGAGTTCTAATAGTTGTTCAACCATACGAACTAAACGTAAACCATTACGCTTAGCGGTAGTAAGTTCCAACCCTTCTTCTTTACTGTGAGCTTTGAGTAGATATTGGTCTAAAATGCCATTAATAATTGTCAATGGCGTTCTAAACTCATGGGAAATGTTCGCAATAAACTTATCTTTTAAATCTAACATCTGCTTTTCAGCTAACTTTCGTGAAGTTAAATTAATAAAGGTAATAACAATAAGGGGTTGTTCTTCGCGATCTGCCCACTGCAATTCAACCTGAACTGGGAATTCAGTACCATCGGCACGTCGAGCAGCACACTCTACTGAAATACCGATATCTTTACGTTGTAAGGCGTATACATTACTTTTGAAGCCAAAAAAGTAATGCATAGTGTCTTCTGCAGAAAAAAGTGCGCTGACATTCGTGCCTTTCAATTCATGTTCTAAACTTTGGAACAATTGAACTGCGGCAGGGTTTGACGATAATATTTCGCCGCCCGTTGATGTCGTCAAAATAGCATTATTAGATGCTCGGACAATGGCTTTGTCTTCACTATTAAGAATTGAGCTGAGTAATTTATGGTTGGTCTGTATTAACTCTTTTTGTTCTTGTTGCTGAGTGAAAGCGTTTTCCTTGAATTCGAGCGTGTTTTTTCTTTTATTGTAAGCAATAAGAATGACTAAAATAAAAGCAATAACGCCCCAAATACCAATAACAAAAGACTGCCAGAAAGAATTTGTAATGTAGTGTGCCCCAACTTCTAAACCAACGATATGAATGCTAAAAATAATACTCACCAGCAATAAAATGTAAAATTCGGGAAAGGTATCTTTTGAAATAGGTTTGGTCGGTCTTTGAATGTTTAATGATGCACTTGCGGCAAAAATAAGACCACAGTATGGGATTAACGCTATTAAGCTGTTCGTATAATTGTCTTTATAAAGGGCTTGCTCTTGAATAAGAAAATAACTATTAGTGTTATCAACTAACAAAGCTAATGAGGCAATGGCTAATGGCCAATAAATAGCGCGCCAAAATTTTTCATGACAAAAAATAACACAGCTGATTAGTCTAATAAAAATGAGGCCAGAAATGGTGATATGAAATAATAATGACGGTAATAACCTGTGATCTAACGCTTTTGAAAACTCTTCTGGCAGCAGTACGAAATAACAAAAACAGGTGACTGTAAAAAATAGTGCTGGCACTCGACCCGCAATGTATTTATTGAGTGGCGTTTCGCTTAGATGCGGGTTGGTTTCTATGGCCAGTAAGATAAAAAAGTAACTGAACAAAGAGAAAAAATCTTGCAGGATCGGGGGGGGGGTTATGTAGTTACCTGCGAAGATAACACCCGACATAAGATCAATGATAATAGCGAGAGAGAGAAACTGCCAGAACAATTTTAATGAACGTGATCTGGTCTGTAAATAGCTATGAACAACAAAGAATACTGCGGTAGCCTGTAATAATATAGTAGGAAGTGATAGCAAAAGAGCAGAGGAAATATCAAGAGTGCTGGTGATCGTTGCATAGGGTAATAAGGTTAAAATTATTGTAATAAATAAAAGTGTTTTTTTATTAAAATATAGCAATGATGTGATCCAATATTAAAGTGACGTTTAGTATGTTGCCTAATCATGAGGCTAATTATTTTCTCCTTTAATAAATATAGTATACATTAATTTAACACTATATAAATGAATGAAAAGCTTTCACTGGCTATTTATATCGTTGAGTAAAAAGGCTAATTTTTCAATATTAGCATTCGACAATTGCCGATAATCAAAATAGGGACACACAATTAAATTTTTAGCTTTATCAATAGCAAATTGCTCATCTAGCCAAGTGAAATTAGCGTTTAGTTGATTTGTCGCTAACAAATTTTTGGCGTAGGTTTTTCCACAAATAATATGCAGAGTTTGCTTAGTGGTTGATAACTGAGGCGGAGAAAATAATAAAGCCGTTTGAGAGCCTTGCTGCAGCAAAAATCGCTCTCGATATTTTTGCCAAGTTGGCGCAAGTGTTGAGTAAGCGAATTTTTCTTTATCGAGTGCGTAAAGCAGCTTCGCATAAACATTGAAAACTTTCCGCCAACCATTGCCACAAGCTTGATTAACCATCTCTATTTCGCCCAAGGTTAGCGGCGATAGACAAGATAATTGCTGATATTCAAGCATACTCGGTTTATTGCCAATATAAACGGCGACGCTAAAGTTTGAGCAACCTAAACCAATATTACTCACGTGATATTACAGTACTGCTGTCTATTCATCAGGTAAGGCATTATCTAAGGTTTTTAAAGAACGTAAAAATAAACCTAGCCCACCGATGGCTAATATAAGTATTACGATTAAATCAAAAGAACTCATGGTCTTAAAGGTAAACCTTATTGAAGATATTACCCCAAAGATTAATCCTGATATCGAGCCAATAGCTAACACCCAACCTAAAATATTTTTACTGTTATAAAAAATAAGCCCAACACCAAATATGAAAGGGATCATTATCATGCCACTAGTTACATTATAGTTGCCACCCATAGCTGAAAAAGCATACAGGCGAACGCCCATGCCAAAAGTAGATGTTACTGTGATCGAATTTAGTAGCATATAAAAACCACTACACATCATAATGATGCCAATAAAAAAGTGACTTAAGCCACCCGAAGTTCCACCTGCTCCTTTCATGGGTATTCCTTATTATCTTTGTTATTTTTCAGCTGAGTAGGGCTCTTCAGCAAGAAGATAAGCTCTTAAATCGGCTTTGTTTGGTTGCTGATATAGCCACTCTCTAAGGGCTTTAACTTTCGCATAATTTTCTTCACCAAATTTATCTTGGTATATTTCTGCAAAGTTTTCTTTCGTGCTATTAATACGAATGTTGCGTTGCCAATGTGCGGTTAGTACCGTATTTAAGGAACCCGCTAAATTTTCTTTTTTGAGTAATTCCCATTCACCTTTATCTAACCAAACACCACCGACATTGACACTGTAGTCAATACGGTGATTTGTCGAGGCAGATAGTCGAAATTTACGCATAATAGTGCCTGTTACTGGGCATAACATGGCTTGTTTCGTTTCAACAACTTCACATTGAATATTGTTATCAAAAGAAAACTGTGGGTTACGTTCTTTCCAAGCGACATAATCTTCAATTAAGATCCAATGCCCACCACAATTCGAACAAGTATGTGCTCTAAAAAGCCCTTCGATAAAACTAGGGGTTAACTCACCCTGCTTACAACTAGTACATTTCATTATTATGTCCCTGTTAAATGTTATCTTTGTAAAATTTACGTAAACCATCATATAATCATTGATTGATATAAGTCACGAGTAAAATGAATAAAATCAGGATACTGTAGGCTTTTATTTTTATGATTTTATGTAAACAATATGCTAATTTGTTTTATTTGAATTTTATAAAAACTGTATTTATTGACATATTATGTCACAGGTGTATGGTACATATAAAGAATAAACACCACAATGATTAGCCGGTGTTCGCTATGTGCTTTAAGGATAAACAATGGAACAGCTACTAGAAGTCGCTTCAAAATTTCCCACCGTAATATATTCGACACTGCTAGGTGTCGTGGTTGTTTATTGGCTTATTGGCATGTTAGGCCTGGTCGATTTAGGATTAGCTGGAGATGCAGATCTTGACGTCGAAGTAGACACCGAACTTGATACTTCTGTTGGCGGGCTGACCGGTTTTATGCTGACTTTTGGTTTAACGGGGGTGCCGTTCACCTTAGTTTTTAGCATTATTATCCTTATTTGCTGGCTAATCAGCTTTTACCTGCAATTATATATTTTAGCTTGGCTACCCGATGGTTGGTTATATTATCTGTTCGGCGTTGTTAGTGGTTTTATTGTCTTTCTAATTTCCCTGCCATTAACTGCAATTGTTATTCGCCCCTTAAAAGGAATGTTTAAAAGTGTTGAAACCTCTATGAGTATTCAGCTGGTCGGTAAAAGTGCGACGATTGCAACGCAAACGGTTAGTGAAACCTTTGGTCAAGTACGAATATATAATAAGGGCGCAGAAATTTTACTAGATGTACGCTGTGACCCAGAACACCGCTTAAAAAAGGGTGACAATGTGCTACTGATAGAATATTTAAAAGAAAAGCATATCTATATTGTCGCGCCGTATGACGAATAAATCATAATCACATTATAAGAGACTTGGTCACGCAGTTGTGACCATTGCATTTACATAAAAGGAAAAAAAACATGGTAATGGAACCACTTTATCTAGCGATTGGCATTGGCGTACTTTTAGTCTTTTCACTATTAATTATGATGGCTAAATTTTATCATAAAGTAGAGCAGGGCCAGGCATTAATCATTAATAAGCTCGGCGCTGAACCAGAAATAAGTACTAATGGCGGTATGGTTATTCCTATTATCCATAAAAAAGAAATTATGGATATTTCTACTAAGCGAATGATGTTAGAACGAAAAGGGCGATCTGGGCTTATTTGCCAAGATAACATTCGTGCTGATATTACTATTACCTTTTATATCCGGGTTAATGAAACCAAAGAAGACATTCTCCGTGTGGCAAAACAAGTTGGTTGTGAGCGCTCTTCTTTCCCTGAAACCCTACAAGAACTTTTTGAAGCGAAGTTTTCTGAAGCCCTTAAAACTGTCGGAAAACAATTAAACTTTACTGATCTTTTTACTCAACGAGATATTTTTCGTGACAAGATTAAAGAAGTTATTGGCCAAGATTTATCAGGTTACGTACTTGAAGATGTCGCGATTGATTTTCTTGAACAAACATCGATTAACGATTTAGATCCTAATAATATTATGGATGCTGAAGGTATTAGGCGCATTACCGAGTTAACCGCTCAACAAAGTGTTGAAACCAATGACTTGAAACGCCAAGAAGAAATACGAATTAAACGACAAGATATTGATGCTAAAGAAAAAGGTTTAGAACTTGATCGCCAATTAGCCGATGCCCAAGCTAAACAGACGCGAGAAATTTCTACTGTAGAAGCTCGAGAAGAAGCGGAAACAGCTAAAATTGTGCAAGAAGAGTTTTGTAAGTCTGAACAGGCAAGAATAGCGACTGAACAGACAGTCGCTGTAGCTGAAGAAAATAAACAGCGTGAAGCTGATATCGCGCAACAAAATCGTTTTAGAGCCGTGGCTATCGAAGAAGAAAAAGTGAAACGTGCTCGTCAAGTCGAAGAAATAGATCGTGAAAAAGAAGTTGAAACACTACGAATCGATAAAGAAAAAGCCCTAGAAATAGAGCGTAAAAATATTGCTGAAGTACAGCGTGAACGCATCATGGTTGAAAAAGGCGTCGCTGAAGAAGAAGAGCTTATTAAAGATTTACGTGTGGTTTCAGAAGCGAACCGCCAAAAAGATGAATTGGTTATCAAAGCCAAAGGTGAGGCTGAGCAAGCATTGGTTAAAGATATTGAATCAGCTAAAGCGCAAGAACAAGCGGCTGAGCATATCGCAAGAAAAATGCAAACCATTGCCGATGCTGAATTGAAAGCGGCGAGTAAACAGGCAGAGTCGAAGAAAATATTGGCTGAGGGTAATCAAGCAGAAGCTGCATCGCAAGGGCTTGCTGAGGCTCAAATTACCTTAGCGCAAGCTGATGCACACGAAAGACAAGGCGAGGCTGAAGCTAAAACACTCGAACTTAAATTGACCGCTGAAGCTAAAGGTATACAAGAAAAAGCCTTAGCAGAAGCGACGGGTTTACGTGAAAAACAAGATGTACTTAACGCTATGTCTGAACAAGCCAGAGAGTTTGAAACCTTTGGTTTACGTTTAAATCAAGAGCGTGAATTAACCTTAGCGAAACTAGAAAATAGTGTTGCGTTAGCTGAGAAGCAAGCGGGTGTATTAGCAACGGCATTAAGTGAAGCCAATATTAATATTATGGGCGGCGATGGCGAGTTCTTACGTCAGTTTATGAACTCTATCACGGTTGGTAAGTCTATCGATGGCTTAGTTAATGAAAGTGAAACAGTAAAAACCTTGTTTAAAGATCACTTAAATGGCGACCGCAATATTATGGACGATTTAGGTGGTGTGCTCGCTGGTGCTGCTCAAACGAGTGAAACCATGAAAAATTTCAATATGTCTAAGTTATTATCAACATTAAATAATGCCGACGACACTCAAAAAGGCGCATTGGCTAGTTTGTTAAACTTAGCGAACAAAAACTCGTCAGACGAAAAATAGTCATCAAGTATTAATTAAGCAATGCACAGTGTTCCATTCAAGGATAACTGTGCATTAGCTCATGGAGTCTCATATGTCAGATAAGGATAGCGTCACTAATCAGGCTGTTGCGGAAGGGGGTTCATATGAACTTATTCAGCGCAGATTGTCAGCCTTAGGCAGTGATCTTAATACACAAATTAAGCAGCTAAATGACAAGCGCATTGTTACGTTTGGCTCCACCGAGATGAAAGTTGATGCTCGTGTGCGGGTTAGAACTGAGCATAATTGTGTTGCTAGAGATATTGCCGCCATCGGAGATACCTTACTTTTTGGCTATAACGTCTTTCTCGGTTTAAAGCGCAATATTACCGTCTCAGATGTTTTTAGTTTGCACCAAATAAAAGGTGATAAAGATGACATTGAGATTATTGATCTTCCGGTACAAGATAGTTTTCTTGACGATGCTGAGTTTGTCCGTGATTTTGATGAGTTATACACCTATTACAAAAAAACATTTCTAGCCCATGTTTATCGACAAGGCAGTAAAGTATTTGCCATCTTTCGAATTGGTGAACGCCTTGACGATATTAGAGTCTTTCGTTGGGGTATCGACGCTGATCACCAAGTTAGCTATATCGATAATCGTGGTGAAAGAGATATAAAGCAGCCAGAAAACTTTGACTTTGAATGGCATAAAGTATCTCGAGAGCAACAAGAGCAAGGTAAACACCCACATTATAATTTATATGACATCTTGTTTGTCGAAGCTATTGGTGGCTCAATTACTTTAAAAGTTGAGAATAATACCACCGCAGGTCAAGGTATATATTCTGAGCCAGTCGAAGATGAACATCAGTCTATAGATGACGCTGAAATCCATTACGCCAGAGTGGGTGAGCTTATTTTATTGAAAATAAAGCCGTATCGTGAAACTGACACTCGCCATTTAATTTTTAATGCTAAAACTCAGCAAGTGATCAGGCAAGATGCTATTGCTCATGCTTGTATTCAGTTACCAGAAGACCACGGTATTATTTTTCCTGGTGGATACTATTTGCAAAATGGTGAACACAAAAGCTTTGAAGATAATGCCGAAGATTTACAATTGCACCGAGTGGTAAAGTCGCCAAATGGTGAAGACTTTCTCTATATATTTTATGAGCCAAATGAAGGGCAGTACGCTTTGTTTGGTTATAATTTAATTACGAGAACATTGCAAAACCCTATTTATGGTCATGGGCAAAGTTTATACAATAACGGCAGAGCCGTGGTTTTTAACGCCGAGTCCGAGCCATCACGTGTTCATGCCATGCAAATATGGCAAACGCCTTTTTGTAGTGAAGAGTTTGCTAGTAACCAACCGGTTGATAATAGCTTCTTTGGCAAAATAGGTAATCCTGAACTGGTCCGCGGTATTTCTGATTTATACAGTGTCGCTAAATTGATCTCGGTGCAAACACCAAGTGCGCAGCATTTTAATGACTTAGTAAAAGAGTCTAAGCAAATTTTTGATAAATATCATTGGCTCAATGATAAAGAGCTCGGTTTGCTGCATGATCTTATCAAGCAAATCGCGATCACTTCTGAATTGGTTATAGATGAATTTGAAAAAGTCACCAGCATTAAAGAAAACTCTGATCGGGCCTTGATTCAAGCAAAAGAAAAGCTAGCCGAGCTAGTAACACAAGTTCAAATCTCGGGTTTTGAGCATGCCTCACAATTCGTTGACTGCTTATCGGCGTTAGCCCAATTTAAAGGTGAATTGATTTCTCATAAAGACTTACGTTATATCGATGTTGACGCAATTAATGCCATGGAATCTCACTTAGATACGTTAACGAAAGAACTTAGCCAAGCAACCGCTGATTTTCTCCAACAAGACGATGCTTTAACGCCTTATCAAAAGACCATAGTTACATTAGAAAAGGCGATAGAAAAAAGTGAGTCGGTTAGCTCATTAAAGCCGATTCGTACGGAGATTGAAGAGCTTGTGCAAGGATTAGAATTACTTAACCGCACAATGTTGTCACTAAAAATTGAAGATAGCCGACAAAGAACACGTATTCTGGAAGATATTTCAGCAGTTTTTAGTCAAATAAACCGCGTTAAAGCTAATGCTGATTTGGCGGCTAAAAGTGTCGGTAGTGAAGAGGCACGAGCAGAATTTGGTGCTCGATTTAAACTGTTAAGCCAAAGTGTTACCAGTGCTTTAAATGCGAGTGATTCCCCGCAAGCATGTGATGAGCAACTTTCTCAAATTCTAATTCAGTTAGAAGACTTAGAAAGTCAGTTTAGTGATTATGATGAATTTTATAATGAAATCATCACTAAAAGAGATGAGATATACGATAATTTTGAACAACATAAGCAGCAGCTAATGGATGCACAGCAGCGTCGTTGTTTGAATTTGATGACGGCAGCCGAGCGCATTATTGAAGGTGTGATCAGACGGAGTCAATCGTTTAGTGAGCAAGACAAATTAAACAGCTATTTTGCTGGCGATCCTATGGTTGCCAAGCTTAGGCAACTAATTTCACAGCTTAGAGAGCTTGATGACAATGTTAGAGCTGATGACATTGACGCTCAATTAAAAAATGCTAAAGAGCAGGGCATAAGAGCACTGAGAGATAAAACGGATATTTACTCTGCTGACGGTAGTTTAGTTAAAATAGGGGACCACCAATTTTCGGTGAATCGTCAAAAATTAGAACTGACCTTATTACCTCGTGATGGTGACATGGTCTTGCATATCAGTGGTAGTGAATACTTTGAAACGCTACCCGCTGAATTATTTGTTGGTACTGAATACCTTTGGCAGCAAGCGCTGGTCTCTGAATCTGACAAGGTCTACCGAGGAGAGTATTTAGCGGCAACACTATTATTTGAGGCTGAATTTGCTGGCCAAGCGCAACTTGAGTGTTTAAAAGCGGCGGTAAAAAACAATGAATTAGGTGAGGTGGTTAGAAAAGCGGCTGAGCCACGTTATCAAGAAGGTTATGATAAGGGCGTGCATGATGCCGATGCGGCATTAATTCTAAAGCAATTACTTGCTTTAAGAGAATCTATTGGCTTGTTAGCTTATCCGGTCTTGGAAAGAAGACTCGCGCTACTTTTTTTCACCACAGAATTAGCTGATAACAGTAGAAAAGATTTATTACAGCGCAGTCATAATCTCTATATCATGGAAGAAACTTTTGGTGATAGTCAATTACGTCATCAGCTTATTAAAGAATTGGCTACGCTATTAGATAGCTATATTGAAAGTCAACCTTGGCTGAAATGCGACACGTTATTGTCAGCAACCTACCTATTAAAAGAGTTAGCTTTAGCCGAACAGAAATTTGTTATTAAAGAAAGTAGCGTTGAGTTAGCTAATCAACTGGAGAGTCAGTTAAAGCATAAGAGCTTAGAAAAACAACTCAGTGGCGCATTATTGGGTTGTTCGACACTAGAGCAAAAATATCAACTTTACTGGGCGTGGTTGCAGGCTTTTTCTTCGCACCAGAGTATGAATATCCATCAAGATATTATTGATGAAGCCGCAATTTTTATGCTGATGCAAGAGCAATGTGAATTCTATACTTCATTGGCTGACACCGAAGGTGTTGTTGACGGTTTATTGGGGCAGCATGGGCAAATATCGGACAGAAAAATTGCGATAAATTATCAAGAATTTATCACTCGACTTCGCCAATTTAAAAATGAACATGAACCGGCATTCAAAGGTTTTCATATTCAAAAACAAAAGGTATTAGCGGCACAACGTAAACGCTTACGATTAGAAGAGTTTAAACCAAGAGCGCTGTCTTCGTTTGTGCGTAATAAATTAATTAATGATGTTTATTTCCCGATTATTGGTATTAATTTAGCCAAACAAATTGGCGCAGCTGGTAATAATAAACGTTCTGATTTAATGGGATTATTACTGCTTATTTCTCCCCCAGGTTATGGTAAAACAACGCTTATTGAATACGTTGCCAGTAAGCTAGGTATGACCTTTGTTAAAATAAACTGTCCGTCGATAGGACACGATCAGTTGTCACTAGATCCCGCTCAGGCAAACAACTCAACAGCTAAAAATGAAGTTGAAAAGATTAACTTAGCCTTCGAAATGGGTAACAATGTTATGTTGTACCTTGATGATATTCAGCATACTAATCCTGAGTTTTTACAAAAGTTTATTTCCTTATGTGATGGCTCAAGAAAAGTGGATGGTGTTTGGAATGGTGACAGTAAAACCTATGATATGCGTGGCAAAAAATTTGCAGTTGTCATGGCTGGTAACCCTTATACCGAATCAGGAGAAGCATTTAGCATTCCTGATATGTTGGCTAACCGAGCCGATATTTATAACTTAGGTGATACTTTAAGTGGTCGAGAAGAAGAGTTCTCTTTAAGCTTTATTGAAAATAGCTTAACCAGTAATCGCTATATCGCACCACTAGCGACCCGAGATATGGACGACCTCTATAACTTGGTTAAAATTGCCGATGGTCAACAAGTTGCCACAACTGAACTAAAGCATAATTACTCGCAAGCAGAGGTCAATGAAATAGTTGCAGTTATTAAACGTATTCGTAAAATTCAAGCGACGGTATTAAAAGCAAATCAACAGTACATTGCCTCTGCCGCCCAAGACGATAAGTACCGCACTGAGCCTTCGTTCAAGTTACAAGGAAGCTATCGCAATATGAATAAGATGGCGGAAAAAGTAGTACCGGTTATGACCGAAGAGGAAGTTGAGCAGCTTATCGCCGATCATTATCGTGGTGAAGCGCAAACACTCACCATAGGCGCTGAAGAAAATTTACTTAAATTAGCCGAGCTGCGCAACAATCAAACCAGTGAAGAAAAAGTGCGTTGGCAACAAATTAAGGCAGATTTTGTTCGTCATCAAAACTTGGGTGATAGTGATAACCCGATTGCGGCTGTTGCGAGCCAAATATCGTTATTGCAAAAAGGGCTCAATCAAATAGGAGAAGCTTTGTTAGAGCCTAAATCTGCAGCGTTAGATAGTTTGAATGAAACGCTTGCCAGTCTTAAACTGCAAGTGAATATTGAAAAACCAGATGATTCAGCGTTAGCCGAAACTTTGGCGTTATTTAGTGAAAATATGGCGTCTTTTTTAACGCCGCTGGTTAACGCGTTACAAAGTAATAAAAATGTCGATTTGGCGATGATTGATACTTTAAAAACATTGCACCTGACTACTGAAAAATCAGTAAAAAGTTCTGAGACCCATATTCAAAAAATTAGTCGAGAACTCGCTTCAGGAAAACAAAGTAGCGATGAGCTTTCTGCGGACGAGACCTAGTTAACATCGGCTATGCTAAACGAGAAAATAGTTGCCAGTAGTAAAGATAAACCAAGAAGATGCCTTGTTACCTTTAGACAAACGACAACATATTGGTTTGTTGTTAGCGATGCATCCTTGGGAGTTACCTGAGTGTAAAGCACTGCGCAGAAATTAATATTTATTGCCAAACCGAGAACACATAACGTTATACTCCCTATAAACACATGACTGAATGCTAATGGTAGATGTTTAAAGTTATTAGCCCTTTTAAAATGATACTCAAACCGCGCTTTAAAAAATATTATCTCGCTTGTTTTCAAAAGTGAATAAAGCGTCAATAATTAACGTTCAACATAAAAAATGATGGAGCGCAGCTATGAATGAAAAAATTGCAGCACTTAAGTCAGACCTAGCGCTACTTAAAGAACAATTTAGTAAAAAAATTACTGATGCAGAAACTCGTTTAAAAAATATGATTGAACAAGAAAGCTTAGATACTTCGGTTGAACGTGGCTATAAAATTCAAGCTTCTTTTGAAGAGCCAGCAGATTCTTTAGCTAATGGTGAATGTGTAATTTTACTGCATGGGCTTGCACGTTCGGCTAACTCCATGAAAGCTATTGAAAAACGATTGTTAGCAGAAGGATATTTTGTGATAAATATCAACTACCCTTCTAGAGATTATTCGATAGAAGAGTTGGCTGAAAAAGTTATTTCTAAAGCGCTATTAATTTGTGAAAATCGCCAAGTTAACTTTGTTACCCATTCAATGGGCGGTATATTAGTTCGCCAATATTTAAGTATGCATAAAATACCTAATTTACATAAAGTCGTGATGCTAGGTCCACCAAACAAAGGCAGTGAAGTTGTTGATAAACTAAAAAATACACCTGGTTTTAGTTTCATCAATGGTGATGCGGGTATGCAATTAGGTACCGGCGAATTCAGTGTCCCTAGTAACCTTGGCAATGCTAATTTTGATTTGGGTGTTATTGCCGGTAATCAAAGTATTAATTGGATATTATCAACACTTATTCCTGATAAAGATGATGGTAAAGTTTCGGTTGCTAGTACCAAACTTGATGGTATGAATGATCACATTGAAATGGAAACGACCCATCCATTTATGATGAAAAACGAAAAAGTTATCGAACAAGTTATCCATTATTTAAAATCAGGGAGTTTTCAAAAATAATTTGGCTAGAAAACTTGCCTTTACTAACGACCTGTATATACTCACAGTAACAACTGTGTAAATTTACAGGCTCCCTATGCTAAATGAAATCAGCGAATTACGCCCTCTAACGAACCGACAACAACAAGTTTTTGATCTGATCAAAGATAAAATAAGCGATACGGGCATGCCACCAACGCGTGCTGAAATAGCCAAGTTTTTTGGCTTTAAATCAGCAAATGCAGCAGAGGAACATTTAAAAGCTTTGGCTAAAAAAGGCTATATAGAAATGTTGCCAGGTACTTCTCGCGGCATTCGTTTGACTGAGAAGTTAATGGAAGAAGCCGGTTTACCTTTAATCGGCAGAGTGGCTGCAGGTGAACCTATTTTAGCTGCAGAGCATGTTGAAGATCATTACAAAGTTGATGGTAATTTGTTCCACCCAGCTGCTGATTACTTATTGAGAGTTAATGGCGAAAGCATGAAAAATATCGGCATACTTGATGGTGACTTGTTAGCGGTTCATCAAACGACCGATGTACAGAATGGCCAAGTAATTGTTGCTCGTGTCGAAGAAAATGTTACGGTTAAACGTTATAAACGAGAAGGTAACATCGTTTACTTACATGCTGAAAATGATGACTTCTCTCCTATAAAAGTCGATTTGTCTGATCAAGAGTTTAATATTGAAGGGTTGGCAGTTGGCGTTATTCGCTCGGCAGACTGGATGTAATTAAGTTAACCTATCCAATAAACTTGGTGGTAACTAAATCAATTTATCTAACAAATATAGTATTAATTACGTCAAACTGCTCCGCAAACTTTAGTGTATAAAATAGGCTAAAGTTTGCTTTTCTAACCTTTCGTATTCTTTTCATGCAAACCTTTCTCTTTACTAAGAATAATTTTCATTCTAAAGCCCCTTCAAACAACTTTATCTTTCTCTGATTAAAAAACAACCAAGATCGATTTTTGCAATACGCGTATTTATACTCAGCTGTTTATTTTTAATACTACGGCTACAGCCCTTTGTTATTAGGCCTTTGCTTGTATTAGAGTTGATACTCTATTGTTTTTATTGGTTTTTATTTTAAAATAGCTCGATTTTTAAATTGACCCAGATCAACTTTTAAGTAATTCTAGTTTGGAATGTGTACAAATATAAATATAAGGCGATGTTGTCGACGCTAACTGGTTGATAACAAAATCGCTAAGAAAATAATAAAAATCCGTACTAAAGGATGTGTTTTGTCCTAGGTATCAAGTTTTAAACTTTTATAGGGTGAAGGAGATGTCGTGTGAAAAGACGTAACCTAGGTTGGCTGTTGTTGGGGAGTGTTCTTTCCAGTTCAGCTTGGGCAGATATGCAATTAAATCTGACCAAGGGTGTAACAGAAGTAAGTAGAGATGTTTACGATCTACATATGCTCGCAATGTATATATGTGTAGCAATTGGTGTGGTCGTTTTTGGTGCTATGTTTTGGTCAATGGTTTTCCATCGAAAATCCAAAGGGGCTAAATCAGCAGATTTTCATGAAAGTACAAAAGTAGAAATCCTCTGGACAGCAATTCCCATTGTCATTCTTATCGCTATGGCTGTACCAGCAACAAAAACACTGATTGAAATGGAAAATAACGACGATTCTGACGTTACCATTCAAGTTACCGCCTCTCAGTGGAAATGGCATTACAAATATTTTGATCAAGATATTGAGTTCTACTCCGTTTTATCGACGCCAAGATCACAGTATGAAACACAAGAAGGTAAACACCTTAATGTTGATGCTGGCGATAAAGTCAAAGGTGAAAATTACCTACTCGAAGTTGATAAACACCTTGTCATTCCAGTTAATAAAAAAGTACGGTTTTTAATCACTTCTGACGACGTTATTCATGCTTGGTGGGTACCTGCTTTTGCTGTAAAGCAAGATGCTAACCCAGGATTTATTAATGAAGCATGGACAAAAGTTGACAAGCCTGGGATATACCGAGGTCAGTGTGCTGAGCTTTGTGGCAAAGACCATGGTTTTATGCCAATTGTTGTCGAAGTAAAGTCTGAAGCAGACTATGCAAAATGGCTTGATGAACAACACCAACTCAACGCTCAAGCCGCTGCTGCTGAGAAAGCATCTCTTAACGCTTCCGCATCAATGGATGAATTGATGACCTTGGGTGAAACTACCTATATTGCCCACTGTGCTGCCTGTCATCAAGTTTCTGGTGCTGGTCTACCTCCTGCATTTCCTGCACTTAAAGGAAGTCCAGTTGCTACGGGTAGTATTGCCGCGCATATTGATATTGTACTCAATGGTAAAGCGGGTACAGGTATGCAAGCTTATGGTAAGCAGTTAAGTATGAAGCAAATTGCTGCAGTTGTGACCTACGAGCGTAATGCTTGGGGTAACAATACCGGTGATGCCGTACAAGCCGCTGATGTTAAAGGTGCTGCTAAGGGATCAGGCAATGACACAGAAACACCGGTAGCAGTTGCTGAAATGGTTGCTGAAGAAGCCCCAGTAGAAGATCTAACTAAAGTGTACAGCGAAGATGAACTGATGGTTATGGGTGAGCAAGTTTACATGAAAGCTTGTGCTGCTTGTCATCAAGTTTCTGGTGCGGGTTTACCTCCGGCATTTCCAGCACTAAAAGGTAGTGCAATTGCACTGGGTGATATTGCTGTGCATATAGATATGGTTATTAATGGCAGTAAGAAAAACCCTGCTATGGCTGCTTTTGGTAGCCAGTTAACTAAAACCGAAATAGCGGCAGTTGTTACTTATGAGCGTAATGCTTGGGGCAATAACACCGGTGATTTAGTACAACCTGCAGCTGTTGATGCTGCTAGTGCGAAGTAGGAGGATATAAAATGACTACAGACGTTATAGAACAAGAATCGCACGACGATCATCATGATGACCATAAAATGAAAGGCATCAAACGTTGGTTGTACACGACAAACCATAAAGATATAGGTACGTTATATCTATGGTTTGCTTTTATTATGCTATTAACCGGCGGCGCTTTAGCCATGGTTATTCGAGCCGAGTTATTCCAACCCGGTTTACAAATAGTGGAGCCTGATTTTTTCAATCAGCTAACAACCGTACATGGTTTGATCATGGTATTTGGTGCAATTATGCCGGCCTTTACCGGGTTTGCTAACTGGATGATACCTATGATGATTGGTGCTCCAGATATGGCCTTACCACGTATGAATAACTGGAGCTTCTGGATTCTACCTTTTGCTTTTGGGATTCTTTTGTCTACATTCTTTATGGAGTCAGGTGCGCCTAACTTTGGTTGGACATTCTACGCACCACTTTCTACAACCTATTCAAATGGTAGTACGGCATTTTTTGTTTTTGCTGTTCATATTATGGGTATCTCATCAATAATGGGCGCAATTAATATTGTTGTTACTATTATGAATATGCGTGCGCCTGGTATGACTTACATGAAAATGCCATTGTTTGTTTGGACATTTTTTATTACCGCTTACTTATTGATTGCGGTGATGCCCGTGCTCGCAGGTGTGGTAACTATGTTGTTAACCGACACTTATTTTGGTACGAGTTTCTTTGATGCCGCTGGTGGCGGTGATCCGGTATTGTTCCAGCATCTTTTCTGGTTCTTCGGGCATCCTGAAGTTTACATCATGATTTTACCTGCTTTTGGCATTGTTTCGACAATTATCCCAGCGTTTGCTCGTAAGAAGTTATTTGGCTACAGCTCAATGGTTTATGCAACGGCATCGATTGCTGTGTTGTCATTTATTGTTTGGGCGCATCACATGTTCACGACAGGTATGCCGTTATTTGGTGAACTGTTCTTCATGTATTGCACCATGTTAATTGCCGTACCTACGGGTGTTAAAGTGTTCAACTGGGTCGCAACTATGTGGCGTGGTTCAATGAGCTTTGAAACGCCGATGCTATTTTCTATCGCGTTTGTCATCTTATTTACTATAGGCGGATTCTCTGGTTTGATGTTGGCATTAACACCTGTTGATTTCCAATACCATGATACCTACTTTGTTGTTGCTCATTTTCATTATGTATTAGTTACCGGTTCATTATTCTCGATTTATGCTGGTGCATACTTCTGGTTGCCAAAATGGACAGGTCATATGTATAACGAGTCGTTAGCTAAATGGCATTTTTGGTGTTCACTGATTTCAGTTAATTTACTATTCTTCCCTATGCACTTTTTAGGATTAGCGGGCATGCCTCGTCGTATCCCAGATTATGCGTTGCAGTTTGCTGATTTCAACAAGTGGGTCAGTATTGGTGGTTTTGCCTTTGGTCTTTCGCAATTAATATTCTTAGCGGTTGTTATTAAGTGTATTAGAGGTGGAGAGAAAGCAGCTGCTAAACCTTGGGATGGCGCTGAAGGTTTAGAGTGGACTGTCGCAAGTCCTGCTCCGTACCATACATTTTCAACACCACCAAAAATTGATTAAGTTAATAAAATATGAATAAAGGTGACGAATTGCAAAATTCAAATAACAAAGATAGCACTGCTATAACGAAAAACAATCAAGTGATAAAAAAGCTGGTTATGATTGTTTTTGGTATGTTTGGTTTTGGTTTTGCACTTGTCCCTTTGTATGATGTGTTTTGTGATATTACTGGTTTGAATGGAAAAACGTCAACCACTGCCGCCGCTGTCTATAATGTTGAGCAGATTGACACAAAAAGAATTGTTACGGTGCAGTTTATTAGTCGAACCGCCCAAGGTATACCTTGGCAGTTTGAACCTATGGTCCGTGAAATAAAAGTTCATCCCGGTGAAATGAAACTTGTTAAATTTTATGCAAAAAATGAATCCACTCGCGATATTATTGGCCAAGCAGTTCCGTCAGTATCGCCCGGTTTAGCCGCCGCGTATTTTCAAAAAATTGAATGTTTTTGTTTTACGCAGCAACCGCTAAAAGCGAATGAAGAGGTAGAAATGGCGTTACAGTTTTATGTTGACCCAGAATTACCTGAAGATATTTCAACGCTAACTTTGTCTTACACTTTGTATGACGTGACCGGAAAAGTGGAATCGTAGCAATTTATACTGAGCACTTAGCGTGTAACAGTATTTGTTTAGGGGAATAATAATGACAACAAAAGAATATGAAAGTTATTACGTACCATCACAAAGTCATTGGCCAATTGTTGGCGCAGTGGCACTGTTTTTAATTGCTGTTGGCGCCGGGAACTATGTTTCTACGTTAAATAGTAGCGAAGGTGGCATTGGCGGTTACATATTGCTTGCCGGCATTTGTTTAGTTATATACATGCTCTATGGTTGGTTCAGTAACGTTATAAACGAATCGATGGCAGGTAAGTATAGCCATCAAATGGATAACTCATTTCGTCAAGGAATGAGCTGGTTTATCTTTTCTGAAGTGATGTTTTTTGCAGCATTCTTTGGTGCCTTATTTTATGCCCGCACGTTATCAGTACCTTGGTTGGGCGGCGCAGATAATAATGCCATGACTGGTGCTGTTTTATGGCCTGAGTTTGTCGCAAGTTGGCCGTTATTAGTCACACCAGATGGAACCGAAACAACTCAAATGGGCTGGTATGGCCTACCGTTAATTAATACTATTTTGTTATTAACGTCTTCAATTACTGCACATTTAGCACATTCAGCCTTAGAAAAAGATAATCGTAAAATGCTGAAAATATGGTTAGGTTTTACCATATTATTAGGTGTTGTCTTTTTATTCTTGCAAGTTGTCGAGTATATGCACGGCTATTCAGAAGAAATGAAATTGTACTTAACCAGTGGTATCTATGGTTCAACTTTCTACTTACTGACCGGTTTTCATGGTATGCACGTTACCTTAGGTACCGTCATGCTTATTGTGGTGTTTTTAAGGGTGTTAAAAGGCCACTTTACCCCAACAAATGCTTTTGCTTTTGAAGCGGCAAGTTGGTATTGGCATTTTGTTGATGTGGTTTGGGTGATACTGTTTGTTTTTGTTTATATCGTATAAACAATTACTGATATAAACGTTTAAGAAATATTGTAGGTGAGGCTAGCTTCACCTACTTTTTATTTTTAAGCGAGTTGATTAGAACGGTCGTGGGTGTGGCGTAATAACGCCTGTTAAAATAGCGACTAACATAAGTATAATAATGAAGGCTGAAATCATCACGCGTCGGCCAATAAATTTTGACATTGACGGTTTACTTGGGTCATTTTTGTTTAAGACAAAGAGTGCCTGAAACAGGCTAAATACCATGAAGATTAAGCAGCCAATAATAATTATTTTTATCGCAAATGCCATTTAAAAATTTCCTATGTTGTTATGTTCGCTTTAAGCATATTTAAGGAATTAATTGTTTGAAAAATTTTATATCAAACATTCGCCTACCTTGGTTGATATTTACCCTACTTGTTTTTTCCGGATTAGTAAAACTCGGATTATGGCAAAGTGATCGTGCTTTACAAAAAGAGCAACGCATCGCAACCATTACACAATTGAGCCAAACACAAGCCTTGTCAATTTCTCAAGTGCTCTCAGAAAAAAATGAAATTAATGATCTACCGATCACTATGTTTGGGGAATTTGATAATAATACTATTTTTTTATTAGACAACCAAACGAATAAAGGACAATTAGGTTATCGTGTTTATCAAGTGTTTAATAGTGGTGAGCAGGCGGTCTTAGTTAATTTAGGTTGGGTAGTAGGTTCTATAAATCGTCAAGAAATTCCCGATGTGCAGGCTATTACTGGAAAGTATCAACTATCAGGCCACGTACGTAAAATAGAGCAAGGCATAATGTTAATGGAACAAGTCTTGGTTAAAGGTGAGTGGCCATTGCGTGTTCAGCAGATAGAATTAGATAAATTCTCAACATTAATTTCACGTCAACTCTTGCCCTTTGTCGTCTACTTAGATAAAACAGAGAGTGTGGGTTATGAAAAAAATTGGCAACCAATTGTTATGCCACCCGAAAAACATCGTGCTTATGCCTTTCAATGGTTCAGTTTAGCGATAGCATGGTTATTGTTGATGATATGGGCGTCAATTAAGTTGGGTAAAAATAGTGAACAAGCGTTAAATCACTAATAAAAAAATAATAAGGTCTAAGTGTATGAATGATGTATCACAGAAAAAATCTCGTCGTAGTATGGTCATGGTGCTGGGCGCTTTTATCCTCCCTATCGTGTTAGCAAAACTCGCCTTAACTCAAAATTGGCTTGATTATGGTGTGACGAACAAGGGCACTTTAGTTGAGAATGAACTGACTTTAGAAAAGTTAGGTTTGAGTCAACCTGCTTTACAAAAAACTTGGTCAATTATTTATAGCTTGCCACAGCATTGTGATGATCACTGTGAACAAACGTTACTTAGTGTTAATAACTCTTACATAGCCCTGGGTAGAGAAATGCCCAGAGTAAAGCGCGTCGCACTTTCTCCTAATCCACTCTCACCTCAGCAAACGGAAAGGTTAACTGAAAACAGCTGGGTGATTATTTCTACTCCAAGTCTAGTTGATGACTTTTTATCAGATACCAAAGTCTTAGTTGTTGACCCTTTAGGTAATGTGGTTTTATCTCATAAACCACCGACAAATGATGATGCTCAAGCAATGTTTGGTAAAGAAATTTTAGCAGATATGAAGAAATTACTTAAGTATTCAAGGGTGGGTTAAGATGAAAAATCGTGTTAATCATCGTGTTCGTACCTTAGTCTTAATTAGTATTCTATTAGCACTAATCGTGGTTAGCTTAGGTGCTTATACGCGCTTAACGCATGCGGGTTTAGGCTGTCCAGATTGGCCAGGTTGTTATGGATTAATTGATGTACCAGCAACCGCAGAACAAATTATTAAAGCAGAGCAAGCATTTCCAGAAAGAAAAGTTGAAGTGCATAAAGCATGGAATGAAATGATCCATAGATATTTTGCTGGTGCGTTGGGTTTATTAATCCTAGCGATAGCATTTATGTCTTACCGACAACGCGATCAAGGTACGCCTTTAAGGTTACCGATGTTAATACTCGCGGTGGTTGTTTTTCAAGCGGCCTTGGGCATGTGGACCGTAACCATGAAACTAATGCCGATTGTCGTTATGGGTCATTTACTTGGTGGTTTTACAACCTTGAGTTTGTTATTTTTATTATACTTACGCTTGGCTGATTTTAGGGTACCAGGTGGTGATTTCGCCATTAAGAAATATGGTAGATACGGCTTAATTGGTATTGTACTGTTAACAGCACAAATAGGTTTAGGGGGCTGGACATCGTCAAACTATGCTGCCTTGGTTTGTACTGAATTACCTATTTGCCAGTCAGGCTGGCAAGAGCAATTGACCTTCGAAGATTCATTTGATTTGATCCCACCAGAAAAAGACAGTTACGAATTTGGTCATTTATCTCATGCTTCACGTGTAACGATTCATGTTGTTCATCGACTGGGAGCCATTGTCACTGGGCTTTATCTTTTTTGGTTAGCATTAATGGTATTTCGAAAATCTCAATCTGCATTTTTTAAGAATGCAGCTATTAGCTTAGCGTTTATTCTTAGTTGCCAAATATTATTGGGTATTAGCAATATCTGGTTCTCATTACCGTTAGCAGTTGCGGTGAGTCATAACGTGGTAGCAGCATGTCTAATGTTGTCTTTGATCACGTTAACCTACAGTTTACGACGGAAATTATAAGGAATACTTATGAGCGAATCAGTATCAACAGAAAGCCCAAACGGGCCAGCAACTACACCTGAAGTTATAGAGACTAAAACCGCTATTTGGCGAGATTATTATGAAATCACTAAGCCTCGTGTAGTGGCACTCTTAGTGTTAACCGCTTTAGTGGGTATGTGTCTTTCTGTTCCGGGTACCATTCCATGGCAAGTACTTATTCCTTCAATGGTGGGTATTGGCTTTTTATCATCAGCCGCCGCCGCGATAAATCACATTGTTGATGAACGAATTGACAGTATTATGGGGCGAACTTATAACCGGCCCGTTGCTACGGGACGTTTAACGCCGAGAAATGCGACTTTGTTTGCTATGTTTTTAGCGGTCAGTGGTTTTGCCATTTTATATAGCTTGGTTAATCCCTTAACGGCATGGCTTACTTTTGCAGGTTTGGTGGGTTACAGTTTTGTTTATACTATGTATTTGAAACGTGCTACGCCTCAAAATATCACGATAGGTGGCTTAGCTGGAGCCATACCCCCACTGTTAGGTTGGACAGCAATGACCAATGAAATACACCCTAATGCTTTGTTATTAGTGTTATTGATTTTTACTTGGACACCTCCACATTTTTGGGCTTTAGCGATACACCGCAAAGATGAATATGCCAAAGTAAATATTCCCATGTTGCCGGTAACCCATGGGGTAAACTTTACAAAAACCCAAATTTTACTTTATACCGTGTTACTTTTTGTTGTTGGCTTGTTACCTTATTTAGTGGGAATGAGTAATTGGTTATATTTAATTGGCGCAGTAACATTGAATCTGATGTTTTTTGCTTACGCCTGGAAACTTAAGTTTAATGCCGATGAGAATACGGCAATGGACACCTTTAAGTTTTCAATCGTACATTTAATGGGCTTGTTTATTATCCTATTACTTGACCATTATTTATTACCTATGATACCAAGCTGATCAATTATCTGATCATTGTTAAGGGTAAGGACAAAGCTACTTCGATATAATATTTAGTAGTAGGGTAACGACTTACTAAATTTTATATCGGGTATTTATCTATTTTTCCAGATGAAAAGTAGACCATTTAATCAGTCAAATGGTTATTGGATAAGACAAACGGAAATAATTAAATATGAACAAGTTGTTGTATGTCATTGTCGCCCTTGTTGCTGGTGCGGTAGGTTTTTTTGTCTTTCAAAAAGCGACAGTATTACCACAGCCTGAACACGCTTTATATTATCAGCAGGTTCGGGAAGTTAAGCCATTTCAATTAACGAATCATCATAACCAAGCCTTTACCAAAGAACAATTAGCCAATAAATGGTCGTGGGTATTTTTAGGGTATACTTCTTGTCCTGATGTTTGCCCGACTACATTACAAGAACTAAACTTTGTTTATGACGATTTAAAAGCGATCAGTAAAGATACACAAATTTTGTTGGTTTCTGTTGATCCTAGTAGAGATACGCCAGAAAAATTAGCTCAGTATATAGCTTATTTTAATGAGGAGTTTATTGCGCTTACGGGTGACCATGGTGTGTTATTTCCGTTTGCTCGTAACCTTGGCATGATGTACGCGATTAACGAGCCTGAAGGCGATGAAGCTGACAATAATGGTTACTTAGTCGATCACAGTGCTTCTTTAGTGTTAATTAATCCACAGGGAGATATCGCGGCTATTTTTAAGCCTAGACAAGCCTTGGGTGTATTACCTACCATTGATGGCGAGAAACTGGTCAGTGATTTTGCAAAAATTGTAAAATTAGCTGAATAAAGGAAACTTGTCATCCTTAACTTTATGGGCTGACAAGTTTATTAAATCGCTATATTTGTTAAAGCGGATACCACTGCATACCTTCTTTTAAGACAAACCAAGGCTTTGAGTACCAATAATAACGTCCTGGCTCACTAATACTTGGCGCGGTACAGTTAC
Organism: Colwellia sp. BRX8-7; assembly: GCF_014077275.1. NCBI lineage: Bacteria > Pseudomonadati > Pseudomonadota > Gammaproteobacteria > Alteromonadales > Colwelliaceae > Colwellia > Colwellia sp. BRX8-7. The sequence goes on from NZ_JACGVP010000004.1 coordinate 132,390, forward strand.
AGCGAACACGGCCAATGGGCAAGGGCGCGCTATAATTAATGGTAAAACTATTTTCTTCTTGCCATTCTATTTTTTGTCGACCTAAACCCGAAATATAACAGTTCAATTGTGCGGGAAGAAAATCTTCAACGACAACATCAAAAGTCACTGATTTTGATTGGTTATACTCGACAATAGTACTTGCATTCTCATTACGTAAAGTCATGTTGAAAGGTAAAGATTTTAATTTATCACGCAGACTAGATATTTGATCATAGGGCTTTGAAGCAGGAAAACGTGGCACGCTTGTTAAATCTGTTGCTAAGCCTACGGCTCCTGATTGTTGTGAAAAAGCAATAAAATCGTTTTGTGCTACCCATTGTTGTACTGCCGGAGTGTACTCACCATAAGGGTAGGCAAAATAGCGCCAACTTTGTCCGGTTTTTTCTTTAATAATACTTTCAGCCTCTAATAATAGTTCAGTATGTTTTATTAGCCATTGCTGTTCGGTTAAACCTTCACTAATACGGGCCATAGAGTCATGTTCCATGCCATGGTTAGCTATAATAACGCCTTGATCAGCCATCGTTTTAAGTTGTTGCCAAGTAAGATAGTTACTCGAGCCACGCTCAACAATGGCAGGGTTGATAAAAATCGTAAAAGGATAATTAAATTTGTCGAGAATAGGCTTACCATTGAGTAGAATATCAAGATAAGCATCATCAAATGTTATTGCCACTGTTTTGTCAGTAATAGGTTGCTGTTTCTTGATAGAATTCATTAAATCTGAAAGCGCGATGACATTGAAATTGTTATCAGATAAATACTGCATATGAATTTGAAACTGTTCCGGTGAAATACTAGTACTTGCCGGTGTTTTGTCACTAACATGGTGATATTGTAAAATTACAGCGGCAAAGCTAGAAAAGTGAAAGCAAGATAGCAATAGTGCAGGTAATAAAAATTTCATGAGTGAAGCCCTTGTTTAGTCAGTCATAAAAATAGCGCGTTTTGCTTTCTTTTTATAGTAAATTTTCAGGTAATTTTTATATGGAATACTTTTTTGAACGTTAATACTATCAACCACCATAAACAACTATTCCTCATCGCCTTACCGATGATTTTTTCAAATATCACCATACCTCTTCTAGGCTTAGTTGATACTGCTGTTTTAGGACATTTAGACCAAGCCTATTACCTAGGTGGCAGTACAGTCGGGGCAATGATTATTACCTTTGTTACTTGGTTGTGTGGCTTTTTACGTATGTCGACTACAGGTCTTACCGCTCAGGCATTAGGTGAAGAAAACGCACAAAAAAGTTTATTGGTTCTGCTACGAGGTTTGTTAGTGGCTTGCTTAATTGGTGGTGCACTGATTTTGTTACAGTCTTTTTATCTTGATCTGAGCTTAGGTTTAGCCGGAGGATCTGAACAAATACAATTTTATGCTAAGCAATATTGTGATATCCGTATTTGGGGTTTGCCTGCTGCGTTATCAAATCTTGTTATATTAGGATGGTTGTTGGGCAATCATAAAGCTAAGGCTGTAATGTGGATATTGATCGTCACTAACCTAATTAACTTGTCGCTAGATCTATTGTTTGTCTTAGTGTTTGATTGGCAAGTGCAAGGGGTGGCGTCAGCAACGTTAATCGCTGAATATTCAGGTGTTATTATAGGGTTGGCTTATATTATCTTTGCGCAACAGACAGGTAATCGACAACCCCTAAAAAGTATATTAATAAAAATGGTGGGAAAATTTACAGCTATCAGAGATCAGTTATTTGAGAAGTCAGCGCTGACCAATTACTTTCAACTTAATCGAGATATTCTTATTCGAACACTGTGCTTAGAGATTTGTTTTGTCTTTATTACTTTTCAAGGGGCTAGGTTAGGGGATGATGTTATTGCAACTAATGCCATTTTAATGAACTTTGTTTTGTTAATCTCATTTGGATTAGACGGCATTGCCAATGCAGCAGAAGTGTTAGTGGGGAAAGCACAAGGGCAAAAGAATCTTAAACAGCGTAATTTTGTCGTTAAAATCGCTTTATTTTGGACGGGACTCTTTGCGCTCACTTATAGTGCACTCTTTGCCATAGCAGGTGATTTCTTGATTGGTTTACTAACCGATATTCCAGAGGTTGTTTTCTCGACCGAACAATATGTACATTGGATGATTATCTTACCGGTATTAGGCTGTTGGTGTTATTTATTTGATGGTGTTTTTGTTGGTCTAATGAAAGCCAAAGTGATGCGAAATAGCATGATAATTGCGACCTTTGGTTGCTTTTTTCCAATGTGGTGGCTATTACAAGGCTTTGGTAATCATGGGTTATGGGCTGCATTTAGTGTGTTTTTGCTGGTTCGAGGATTAAGCTTAGCTTGGCATTATTATCGCGTTATAGAAAAACAACCCATTAGTCTTTAATTTTTTTATTTGTCTGACGATCAAAAATATTGAGTAAACGATTAGCAAAGATCCCACTGTAACCCCAAGCAGAGGTTAACAGACCAATAGCTAAAAAAACAATGCCGGCGATTTGCCAATAATAATGGTAATAGTAACCGATAAAAATTAAGCAAGCGCCAATAGCAAAAAGACCAAGTCCGCGAGTAAAAAGCACTAAGCTTCTTTGCGGGTCTTGGCCTAATTTTTCAAGTATTGTTATCATTTTAAATTAATGAATAACTCAGCAGTCAGTATAGTTGTCAGGTTAACGAACAAATAACTTAATAGTAAGAATGATCACCACGTTCGTGTTCAGTCATATCACGAACACCTTTTATCTCGCCTGCCATTGTTTCGAGAAGTTGTTTTTCGATGCCATCTTTTACAGTGACATCAATTTGACTACAACCATTACAGCCACCACCAAATTGTAGAATAGCGAAACCGTCATCAGTAATTTCCATTAACGTACACTCACCACCATGGCCAGCTAACTGTGGATTAACTTCTGCTTTTAAGAAGTAGTCAACACGTTCGAATAATGGCGCATCGTCATTTACTTTTCTTAATTTAGCATTTGGCGCTTTTAAGGTTAATTGTGAACCCATTTGATCTGTGGTGAAATCTATTTCAGCATCTTCTAAGTACAGCTTACTGTCACCGTCAATATAAGCAGAGAAGTGTTCGAATTTCATTTCAATATCTTCAGGTTCTATCGCGTCAGCTGGGCAGTAAGACACGCCACACTCTGCACTAGCAGTACCTGGATTAACAACAAATACACGGATACTTGTGCCTTCTGCTTGTTGTTCTAATAATTTAGCGAAATGCGATTGTGCTGTTTCGGAAATATTGATCATCACGGTTATTACTCTCTTACACTTGTTACCAAAATTTCTCTAAAGTTTCTCACGGACCTTAGAGATTGAAAATATTAATACCTGACTAATTTAGTCAGGTATTAATATTTTACGCTGTTATCTACCTATACGCTAGTGAAATTATAGTTAATTGAAATAACAATATGATAAAAAGAGACAGTTATTCTGGTGTGTTTCGATAGATTTTGGTATTTTATTGTTATTGAATTCAAGGATATATTTTATGTTACCACGATTGTTTTTAGCCGTGCTGGTCGGTTTTTTTATTTTTTCACCATTGAGTTATGCGGCAAAAGTTACCGACTATTTACCAACCGATCACACTTACAATCAAGCTATTCCAACCCCAGAAAGCTCATTAGGCTTTGGCATTGGCGAGCGACATATTCGTCATGATCAACTCCTCAACTACATCAAAGTATTAGCAAACAGCTCAGAGCGGATCACACTGACGGATATTGGACAGACCCAAGAACTACGCCAGCAAGTGCTATTGACGATTTCTTCTAAAGGTAATTTAGCTAATTTGAGTAAAATATTGGCAAAAAGATCAACCACGGGGAGCGCCGATGACATCAGTTCACCGTTAGTCATTTGGCTTGGCTACAGTGTACACGGTGATGAAATTAGTGGCGCTAATGCGGCAATGGCCGTGGCATATCATTTGGCGGCAAGTGAAAACACTGATATAAAACAAATGCTAGAAAATACCCTGATTGTTATTGAGCCAAGTATTAACCCTGATGGCATGGATAGATTTGTGCAATGGGCGAATATGCATCGCGGCAGCACACCTAATGCGGATCCTAATCATATCGAGCATCACCAAGGTTGGCTTACCGGTCGTACCAACCATTTTGGTTTTGATCTTAACCGTGACTGGTTATTACTCGCACAAAAAGAAAGTCAACATAGATTAGCGTATTTTCACCAATATCAGCCTCATGTATTAGGCGATTTTCATGAGATGAGTGCCAATGGCAGTTACTTTTTTCAGCCAGGCATTCCAACGCGTACTCACCCATTAACGCCAAGTGCCAATACAGAAATGACACAACTTTTAGCAACCTATCATGCGAAGGCACTTGATAAAAATGATCGCCTTTATTACAGCCAAGAAAATTTCGATGACTTTTATTACGGGAAAGGCTCTACTTACCCAGACATTAACGGTGGAGTCGGTGTTTTATTCGAACAAGCAAGTAGCCGAGGTATGCAACAAAATAGTGATAATGGCTTATTAACCTTTGAGTTTGGTATTCAAAATCACGTATTAACTTCACTCTCTACCATTGAGGGGGCTTGGAAAAATAAGACCAAGCTACTGAGTTACCGGAAAAACTTTTATAAAGAGTCAGAAAAATTGGCTGATCAAGAAAGCTTTAGTGGCTACTTATTACATGAAACACATGATTTTTATCGCCTCAACGTCCTACTTGATAAATTAAAACAACATCAGATTAAGGTCTATCCGCTGACTGAAGACTTTCGTTTAGCTGGCGTTGTTTATGCTAAAGAACATAGCTTCTATGTGCCATTAGACCAGCGTCAGTATCGAGTTATTCAAGCGTTGTTTTCGCAGCAAACTCAGTTCGAAGACAATACCTTTTATGATGTTTCGGGTTGGACAATGCCACTGGCAATGGATATAGACTTTTATCGGGTTGGTCGTACTTGGGGACTAAAACTGGCAGATAATGCTTGGGAGAAGCCAACAAATATAGCGGATAACAGTGGTATTGAGCAACAGGCGTATGCCTACGCATTTGAGTGGCATCATTTTTTAGCACCCAAATTACTCAATGACTTACTTAATAAAGGTATCAAAGCAAAGGTTGCTACAAAAACTTTTTCGTCACGATTTAAACTTGATGGAAAAATGGTTAATAAAGATTTTGCGCGAGGCAGTATTATTATTCCTGCGGGCATACAAACGCAATTAAATTGGCGTGATATTGTCACGCAAAGTAGTCAAAAAATTGATATACCTATTAATAGCTTGTCGACGGGATTAACCGTTAAAGGTATAGATATAGGTAGTGGTTCTTTCCGGTTATTATCGCCAGTAAAGGTTTTAATGCTCGGTGGTAAAGGCGTTTCTCAATACGAGAGTGCAGAGATGTTATTTTATCTTGACGATACCCTGTCTATCCCTGTAACGGTTGTAGAGCAGCAGCGTTTAGCAAAAATTGAGTTAAGTGGTTATAGTCATATTATTATGGTTGATGGCAAATACGATTCTCTTGGACAAGATGATGTCGATAAAATAGCGGCATGGACAAAAAGTGGTGGTGTCATTTTTGGGCAGAAACGAGCAGCTAAATTTTTATCAGAATATGAATTACTGGCGATGAACTTCGTTACTACTAATGAAATCAACCAGTTATTTGATACGGATAATGTACGCTACCAAGACAAAGAAAAACTGGCTGGGCGTAAACGTATTGCTGGCGCGATTTTTGAGTCAAGACTCGATACCTCGCATCCGTTAGCTTATGGTTATACGGATAACCGTTTACCGTTATTTCGCAACAGTACATTAATTTTGCAACATAGTTCAAAGCCGTTTATCTCAGTGGCGAAATATAATGCACGGCCATTATTGAGCGGTTATGCTGATAAAAACATGGTCAATCGAGTGGCAAATTCTTCAGCTATAGTCGCCCATAATTATGGTAATGGGCGAGTTATTGCCAGTACTGACAATTTAGCTTTTCGTGGCTATTGGTTAGGCAGTTCAAAGCTAATAGCGAACAGCTTATTTTTTGCTAAAGCATTTAACGCTTCTACTACTCATTAATAATTTGTTGAGAGATGAAAAGATTTAAATTGTGTAAAGCTAACACCGTATAAGTTAACTTTTATTGAATTTTGTTATTAGGTAAAGATAAACAAAGGCTTAATACGGTAACTTTTTTAACGCCATTAGCTTTCAATAAACGACAAATTTCATTACACGTTGAACCTGTTGTTACCACATCATCAAGGAGCAATACGTGTTCAGGTAAACGTGATTGTTGATCGCTTTTATTGACTAAATATTCGCTTGACAGTTTAAAGGCATGCCGTAAATTTTTACGGCGAATAACACCGGTTTGACCTGCTTGGCTTTTATCGTGACTAATACGCTGCAATGCATCTGGACAATAGGGCATTTGTGCAAGGCGGGCAAAATCTTCTGCCAATAAATGCGCTTGATTAAAGCCTCGCGTTTGCCATTTTTTCATGTGTATTGGTACGGACAATAGTAAGGGTTGATGGGGACAATGCGTATAAGGTTTATTTTCATACGGTAAGGCGTTTTTCCATTGTTTAAATAATAAAACACTCAGTAAAGGGACAAATTCAAAACGGCCGTGATACTTTAGTTGCCTGACCCATAAGTCTATGGGCCATTGGTAAGCTGATACTGAGATTAACTGATCAAAAATTCTTTTAGGTAATATAGTATTTATCGCTGGCCAGGTTAATAAATCACCGTGTAATTTTTTTAAATCAAAAAGTGGTAAATCAGCCAAGCAAAAATCACAAATAAGCGCTTGGCTTTGACAGCGACCACCACATAAGTCACAACAACTTAATTGTGTTTTAAACAACTTTAAACGATCAATAAAGTTAAATGATTTTTGTTTTAAATATTGAATAAATTTTACGTGGTTAAATTCCATTTAATACCTTCTTTAAGTAAACTGTCGTTAACTTCGTGTAATAAAAATTAACGGTAATACCCTCTATTATGAGCATGGCAGAAACTTTAAAAATATCGAGTCAAGGGTGCGGACTTCCGCTAGTTTTTATTCATGGCTGGGGATTAAACTCGGGCGTTTGGCAACCGAGTGTCGAGGTATTAAAAGAGCACTTTGAAGTGATCACTGTCGATTTACCTGGTTTTGGTGCTAATTTAGAACACTCAATATCTCCTTATACTTTAGCTGAAGTTGCATCATTAATAGCGCAATCTGTAGCAAAACCTGCGGTATATATAGGTTGGTCGTTAGGTGGTTTGATTGCCAGTGAAATAGCATTAAATTTTCCAAAGCAAGTGAAAGCATTAATCACGGTCGCTAGCTCGCCTTGTTTTGTTGAGCAAGAGAACTGGTTTGGCATTAAGCCAGATGTTTTAGCGATATTTCATCGACAACTAGCAGAAGATACCGCCAAGACGATTAATAACTTTTTAAAAGTTCAGGCGATGGGCAGCCCTCATTTACGTCATGATATTAAATTGCTACGAGAACTCGTTATGCAGTTTCCAATGCCAACCAAATCAACTTTAGATGAGTCGCTGCAATTATTGACAACCGTTGATCAGCGCGAAAGTCTCGCCCAAATATCGATACCCTACTTGCGGTTATACGGAAAGCTTGACGGCTTAGTGCCGCGCAAGGCAATTACAGCTATTACTGCATTATCACCTAACAGTGATGTTGTTATTTTTGAGCAGGCATCACATGCACCTTTTATTTCTCACCCGGAGGCGTTTCTCGAAACACTAACGACTTGGCTAGCCCCTTTAGTTGAAGGTACTTATCGATAAATCGATCCTTTACTTTTTAGTCGTATTGTATGATAATTGAACAAAGATGTTGCAGGGTTAAATAGCAAAAACTGAGTACTTAAGCCGATTACTTAAGCTAAGTATTTAAATTAAATATGTAAATTAAGTCTGTAAATTTAGTATTTACTTATTTGTACATTGTTATTCTGTTAATAGGTATAGAGGAGTTTGTTATGGAAATACAATCAGCATTAGCAAGTGGTCTACAAGGCTTTCAAAAAGCGCAAGGCGATGTAACAGAAGCTGCAGCAGATATTGCGGCTAACTTAGCTGTTAGTCCTGAAGATTTTGGTATTGGCCAAGAAAACAATACTGATAATGCACCTAGCCCAAATACAGCTAGTAAGAATGCTAGTTCAGCAGAATTACCAGACCTTACCAAAGCCGTTGTCGATTTAAAAGTTGCAGAATTTCAAGCGAAAGCGTCCGCCGATGTTATTCAAACAGCTGATGAAACTTTAGGCACGCTATTAGACGTTCGAGCATAACCGATGAACATCACGCCGCAAACGCCTACTCTGTCTATTCCTACTGCGGTTAATCCGCAAACGGATAGCTTGCGTCGTGAAAATAATATCCGCGAAGTTATTGCAAAACCAGCGGCCTCAAACCAGTCTGCAGCAGAAAAAGGGGTAGCTTCTGACAGAGAAAGAGGCAGAACCCCTGCACAGAATAATGAAAATTTTGATTTTGAAAGCATCCGCAAGCAAGCGGAATCAGCAACAAAAACGATTAGCGGTGATAGTAATCGCGAGAGTGGTTCATCAGAACAACAATCTGCAGCTGAGACTTTTCTAGCAAACGAAAATGCTATTGAAGATGATAGTGAAAATGGTCAAAATTCAGCAAGCTCCCCTGATGGCAAACCGGCTCCTAACAGTCGAGAAGCTTTTACCGAACAAAGAATTATTAATGAGCTACAACTAAGAGATCAAGAAGTACGTGCTCATGAATTGGCACATGCTTCTGTCGGTGGCGCATCAACGGGCTCACCTTCATATACTTTTGAAATGGGTCCAGACGGAAAGAAATATGCTGTTGGTGGTGAAGTTTCAGTAGACCTTTCTACGGTTAATGGCGATCCAAGAGCAACCATAACGAAAATGCAAAAGGTCTATGCCGCCGCACTAGCACCTGCCGATCCATCAATTCAAGACACCCGTGTTGCAGCTTCAGCGTCGCGAGCTATTTTACAAGCGCAAACAGAGCTGGCCGCGATTAGTTCAGCAGACACCAGTGAAGCAAAAAATGTAACCGTCCAAGGTAAGTCTCGTGATGTCTTTTCAGCAGAAGAAAATCAAGAAACAGAAGATTTTGATACACTAGTTAATCGCACGTTAGCGTCTCAGGACGAAATTATAGCTAACCGTGATAGCTCTGTTGATGAGCGAGCTTTAAGAATTGAAAGCCTCTATGCTGGCATTACTCAAGCTTATGAAAAAGAACCCAGTTTTCATTTCCAATTAACGGCCTAAAACCTCTTAAGTTATTGCGCTATAAAGAAAAAGCCTCATTATTAATAAATAATGAGGCTTTTTATTGTGCTTGTATCATTAAGCTAAAGTGATATTAATGATTGTCAGCTAAATACCGTAATTCTCACGGTATTTATTAATACTCGCTAAACTTGTCGCTAATGCAGGTTGCAAAGCAAGGTTCTCTTCAAGGTAAGTAACCACGTCAGCTAGGGTAACAATGGCAATAACTTCTGTACCAAAGTCACGTTCAACTTCTTGAATAGCAGATAATTCACCTTGGCCTTTTTCTTGGCGGTCAAGAGCGATTAATACACCAGACAATTGAGCGCCATGGGCCTTAATAATTTCCATTGATTCACGAATAGCAGTGCCGGCAGTAATAACGTCGTCCACTAACATTATCTTACCTTGTAAAGGAGAGCCAACTAAGCTGCCACCTTCACCGTGAGTTTTTGCTTCCTTACGGTTAAAACAATAAGGCATGTCCATACCGTGATGATCAGCTAATGCTACTGCAGTGGTGGTTGCAATTGGTATGCCCTTATAAGCTGGACCGAAAAGCAAATCAAACGCGATAGTAGAATCAACGAGTGCTTGTGCGTAAAAACGACCTAAGCGTGCTAAATCACCGCCGGTATTAAATAAACCCGCATTAAAAAAGTATGGACTTGTACGGCCTGACTTCAAAGTGAATTCACCAAAGCGAAGTACTTCTTTCGCTAGAGCAAATTCAATAAATTCACGTTGATAATCTTTCATCTTTATTCCCACTTTAATCAGAGTATTTAGCTAAGGGCTAACTTTTGTAAATCAAATAATTCGTTAATACTATCTTTTGCTAACGCTAGCATATTGTGCATTTCATCAAAGCTAAACGGCGCTTCTTCTGCTGTGCCTTGAATTTCAATCAATTTGCCTGTGTCTGTCATAACGACATTCATATCGGTATCGGCAGCAGAATCTTCTGGGTAATCAAGATCCGAAACGGCTTCACCTTTATAAATACCAACAGAAACTGCTGCTATCATATGCTTTAATGGATTAGTTTTAATAATATCTTTAGCGCGCATATAATTTAAAGCATCGACTAATGCGACACAAGCACCGGTAATGGAAGCAGTACGTGTACCGCCATCAGCTTGTATAACATCGCAATCGACGCTAATGGTATTTTCACCTAGGGCTTTCAAATCGACAGCTGCGCGCAATGCACGAGCGATTAAACGAGATATTTCCAACGTACGACCACTTTGTTTGCCGTTAGCTGCTTCTCTGCGCATACGGGTGTGGGTAGAGCGAGGTAACATGCCATACTCTGCTGTGATCCAACCTTTACCTTGTCCTTTTAAAAAACGTGGTACACCGACTTCTACTGAGGCAGTACAAATAACTTTGGTGTCGCCAAATTCAATTAATACTGAACCTTCAGCATGAGTAGTAAATTGACGAGTAATGGTTACAGGACGTATTTGACCTGGAGTTCTGCCGCTTGGACGCATGTTAATATACCTATGGTGAAATAATTGTTGCGCATTATAATCGTTCAGCAACAAATTTGACATAATCACGTGAAAACAATTTGAAATATAGTTAATCTAATTAGGGTCTAGTTAGCAGTACTTTACAATATCCTAATTTATATTGAGCCTATTTATGAAAAGCTTTGTTGTGTTAATGCTTGTTACTTTCGCTTCTTTTTTGTTAATAACACCCGCCTCAGCCATTAACGCTGATGATTTACCTAAATACAGTAAAGTCTATGATGAAAAAAGTGATCCCTTTAAAGATGCGAATGCGGCAATAAAGCTAGCTCAAAAAACTCAGCGTAATGTGCTAATTGAAATTGGTGGCAACTGGTGCAGTTGGTGTAAAAAAATGGATGTTTTTTTGGCTGAAAACCCTGAGGTTTATCAGAAGCTCCATAGTGAGTTTGTCTTGTTAAAAATAAGCGTCAGTGACAGTAATGAAAATGAAGCGTTTATGAAATCGTTACCACCCGTTTTAGGCTATCCTCATATGTACGTATCAACAAGTAGCGGTAAAATGCTTTTATCAAAAGATACTGCCGAATTACTCGTTGGTGAACAATATTCTAAAGAACAGTGGTTAGCCTTTCTTAATAAATGGCAAAGCAGTGAGACAAAAGGATAAATCAATGTCAGGTACAGCATTAAATAAAATCAACAGCTTCTTTGATAAAAATTATCAAACACCATCTTGGTTATCACATAAGTTTTCTCGTCGTAAATTATTGAAATCAGCGGCGGGAGCAACGGCAATCTCTGCACTTCCTGCGGTAGCGTTCAGTCAACATGAAAAAGATAAAGTGTTTGAGACTTTGCAGGCAGAGCCTTGGTTAACCTTGAATGCCGTGCTTGATCATCTCTTACCAGAATCAAGTAGTGGTCCAAGCGCCAAAGAGTTACAAGTCGTTATTTATTTATATAACGTTGTTTATCAGCAACCCACTGAAAAAAGTGAAATTGACTTTATTTTTAAAGGTGTCGGTTGGTTAAATGGTTATACACAAAACCAATTACAAAAAAACTTTACTGAGTTAAGCAAAGTCGAAAAAGAAACGATGTTACGAGGGATCAGTGGCTCGAGAGCGGGCGAAAACTGGCTCAATAATCTACTGGGTTATATTTTTGAAGCTATGTTATCGCCACCTGCTTATGGCGGTAATCCAAAAGGTACTGGTTGGCAATGGCTAGAGCATCAAGCGGGCTTTCCATTACCTGACGCGGGTCAACGTTATTTCGAGTTACCCAAACGTTCGGTGACCAGCGACAAAAGTGCCAACAACATTATTCAATCAAAAGACTTATTAGCAAATAAAAAGTGGTCGACAGTTAAAGGAAGTAACAAAGCATGAGTTTTGATATTTGCATAGTTGGTAGTGGTGCAGGGGCCTCACCTGTCGCTTATACATTAGCGAAAGCTGGCGCTAAAGTATTAATACTGGAAAAAGGTCCGTGGTTAACCGAGAAAGAATTTTTCAAAGATGAATTAGCGATTAGTTTACGTGATTCTTATAATCCCAAACTGGCTGATGAACAGCATGTTATTGAAGAAGAATATCAAACCGCTGACGGAGAAAACTATTGGCAAGGCGAGCCAACAAGTGAGTCGGGCTGGAGCTTCTGGAACGGTAATGTTGTTGGTGGTTCATCTAACTTTATGAGCGGTTATTTTCATCGATTAAAGCCGGTAGATTTTAAGTTAAAGTCAACCTTTGGTGATATTGAAGGCGCTAATATTGTCGATTGGCCGATCAGTTACCACGAGCTTGAACCTTTTTATGCGCAAGTAGAACGAGATGTTGGTGTCTCGGGGAAAGTTGTTTCACACCCTCATCAAGAACCACGCTCAAGCGATTTCCCATACCCGCCATTAGTTGATCATCAAGTATCAGACTGGATTGACAAAGCAGCAAAAAATATTGGCTATCACTCAATGCCAGTACCTCGTGCCATCTTATCGACTCCAGCCATGGGACGAAAAAGTTGCGAGTATTCAGGGTATTGTAGTAGCTATGGTTGTTCAACCGGTGCCAAAGGTAGTGGTCGAGCTGCTTTGTTAAACCATGCCGTGGCAACGGGAAATTTAACCATTAAAGCGAATGCTAAGGTTTATCATATAGCGAGTGATGATGAAGGTAAAATATCTGCCATCCATTATTACGACTCACAAGGTCGAGAACAAAAAGCCACAGCAAAAATTTATGTTGTTGCTTGTCAAGCGGTTGAAACATCACGTTTATTGCTGGCTTCCAAAGGGAAAAAATTCCCACAAGGGCTTGCGAACAATAGCGGACAAGTGGGTAAAAATTTAGTGTTTAGTGGTGGAGGTACAGGTAAAGGGGACTTTTTATTTGCTGATTTAACAACGCAAAAGCAAGCTCAATTAAAGCAAGTTGGCCCTTTTATAAATCGTGCTTTACAAGACTGGTATCAAATTGACGATAAAAGCTTCTCTGGTGCTAATCTACAAGGTCAAGCGAAAGGCGGCACCATAGACTTTCTCTTTTATCAAAACCCTATTGCTCGTGCACAAGGGCAACAATTCAATGATGCAAATGAGTTAGTGTGGGGCGAGCAATTACAGAAAAACTTAAAAGAAGAATTTACCACTTATAAAACCTTACGTTTTGAAGTCTTTAATGACTGGTTACCCACCGACGATTGTTTTGTTAGTTTAGACCCAGAAGTCACTGATAAATGGGGGCAAGCAGTCGCCAAGGTAAGAATTGGTGCACACCAACATGATAGGGTGGTTGGAGAGTATCTAGCGGAGAAAGGCAAGAAGTTGCTGGAAAGTATGGGTGCAAAAAATATTACTAGCTCTGTTAGCAGCTACCCGCCAACAAACTTAATGGCAGGAGGTTGCCGGTTCGGTAATGACCCCAAAACATCGGTATTGAATAAATACTGTCAAGCCCATGAAGTCAATAATTTATATGTTACCGATGGCTCATTTATGCCCACAGGCGGTAGTGTTCCCTACACGTTTACCATTTATGCCAATGCATTTCGAGTTGCAGAGCATATTAAACACCGTTGGCAAGAGTCTATCATTTAGCCATTGTTATTGGGGGAGTGTTGTGAGGAGATAAAAGCATACCCTCACAACAGTTTATTGATTAGGTTTTAACGAGACATCAATTTTCTAAGGCTAATCGACGAGTCTGATCTGAATTCGCTATAGCCACGTATTACTGCACAGTTTAATTATAACTTGGTGTAATAAATTGCTAATCAAAGCGAATGTTATTATTACACTTAATTCGTTTGTCCGATAACGAGGAGTAATACAGTATTGTTAGCACATAAACCATTAGGGGTGATATTTGATCTCGACAACACCTTGGTCTCTTCATCTTTAGATTTTGACAGTATAAGAGCTTCCTTGGGGTGTCCAAAAGGCATCGATTTATTAGATTTTATTGATGCTTTACCAGAACATCATCAAGTTGAAGCTCATGAGGTGATAGTAGAATATGAAATAAATGATGCTCTGACAGCAAATAAGTTGGTGGGAACCGACCAAATTTTAACTTTATTAGCTGAGTTGTCTTTACCTTGTGCGATTGTTACCAGAAATTGTCGACAAGCAGCGACGATAAAAGTAAAAAACAATAATATCGATATTGAGATATTACTGACCCGAGAAGATCACAAAGCTAAACCAGCCCCTGATGCGTTACTACATTTAGCTGAGCTTTGGCAGATAGCCCCTGAAAACTTATTGTATGTTGGTGATTATTTATATGACTTGCAAGCGGCGCGTAATGCTAACACCATGTCTTGTCTTATCAATTATGGTATAACAGCAAGCTATGAAAATTTGGCAGATGTTGTCGTTCTCGACCTTAATGAATTAAGCGAGACAATTAAGCAAGTATCGATTGTAGAACATGCATAATGGAATTATCTGCAGTGTATGTTCTTTACTGCAGACATTCATGCACATTAAATCGTTAATTACTTATTTTCAAGTAATGCTGTTAGGCATGATACTTGTTCGCTCAATACTGTAACTTGCCTTTCTAGATCTGCTACTCTTTGCTCCAGATAATGCTGATTTTCAGATGAACTATCGTCTATATCGACAATGTTAGTATCAGCTAATTGATTTTCATGGGTATCAGAAAGTAAATGAACGTAGCGAGAATCACGTTTGCCAGGCTCTCGCGCTAGCTTTTTGACTAATATCTTACTGTTTAAATTTTGCAATTGATGCAAAGTCGTTTCAACTTCACTGACATCGGTAAAGTCAGCTAAACGATTGGTACGAGTTCTTAACTCTCCTGGGGTTTGCGGCCCTCTTAGTAATAACACACAAATAATGGCTTTTTGCTGGCGTGTAAATTTTAAATGACCAAACTCAGTATCACAAAAACGATGAAAATATTTATTTACCCTTACCGAAGCTTTTCTATCTACCATTAATTGATTCATTTCTACTAATTCATCGACTAAGTTTTGCACATCACTTTCAGAAAAATTCGTTACCGGCTCACGGCTACTTTTTTGATTACAGCCTAGGGTAATACCATTTAATGAGAGTGGATATTGCTCAGGTGTTGTGATTTCTTTCTCAAGCATTACACCAATAATGCGGCATTGGTTGGCGGATAGTGTGATCATTTTTAAAGTTTCCTGACAAAAGTCTTTGCTGATGTTATACCAAGCTATGTCTATATTTACTATGTTAAGTTGTTTTATCAGCCATAAAAAAAGCCATAGTTTGCTATGGCTTTTAAAGAATCAAACCTACTTAATACCTATTCGATATTCGCGATCTGCTTATTGGTTGCTAGGGTTGTTTCTCCATTTAATTGGGCTAGGGTTCTATTTTGAATGAGGCCTTGTTATTTGCCCACCATTTTGCCCACCAACTCCGTTGTACTAACAGGAAAGTTTAGATAACGTGTCTATGTAAAAATCATCCCAGTTTTTAGTGCACTATCAGACGTCAACTAACTTGTCCGGTCGGCGTCAATTAACTTGGCCGGTGTTGGATCTTACTTTCATTGCCTGTTTTTTACGGTAACTCTCTCCTTGAATTTGATAAATATCACTGTGATGAACTAACCTGTCGATAGCGGCAACGGTCATCATATTATCACCAAATATGCTATCCCACTCACTGAACGCTTGGTTTGAGGTGATCAACAGACTCCCTCGCTCATATCGATGCGCGATTAATTCAAACAGTACCTGACTTTCACTGTCATTCTTTTTCACGTACCCTATATCGTCTAATATGAGTAGCTCATATTTATCGAGCTTTCTCAGCGCGTCATTTAATCCCAACGTTTCTTTTGCTCGCTGTAATTCCTGAGCAATCGCCGTACTCGTACTGAATTTAACCCGTACTGCTTTTTCAAGTAATCCGTATCCTATCGCACAGGCTAAGTGGGTTTTACCTAATCCACTCGATTTGATCCGTTTTTTGCTTTATTTGTAGTGATGTTACACCTTCAACTTCATCAAAATCATATTGATGAAGTTGCTTGCCTACGGGTAATTTACTGTCTTTAAGGAGCCGTTTTAATCGACTTTCATGCCGTTGGTTAGCTTCAAGTTCACATAGCTCAGCAAGGAATAATGCAGGCTCCCATTGCTCTGTGATCGCTTTTTGGGCAATAACTTCCCATTCTTTAGCTATTGCACTTAACCGTAATTCTTTCAGTAAAATCGGTAAACTTTGGATATTAGCCATGTAACCCTCCAAGTAAGCTATCGTAATCACTTATTTGGTGTTGATGGCTGACAATGTCTGGTATATCAACACGCCCAGGGCCAAACATTTGTCGGCACATATCGATGGATATACGTTTACCTTGTTCATAATTATTCAACACATAACGTCCAAGTGACTGTTCACAATCATAATTATGTGCGACTAACAATAATTCAACCATATACCGGCAGTCTTTGTCGCTCACCTGTACCTTAGTTAATTGCTTCCACAACAAACTAAAATCGCCCTCAGGAATTAGATCCTCGCGTAACTGTGAATATTTAAACGCATTAGGTTTCTTCGCCAGTGAGTGGATAACATGTTTATAATCTACCGCGCGTGATCGCAGACTTCCTTGCGCATACACTCTGGGCAGAGATAACGTTTTCTCGTGACCAAGAAAGAGATCAAGTGCCGTATCGTAAATATGAACCAGTAAGCGATGACCAATCAAGCGTGAAGGAACCGTATACGTCACGCGCTTGATGTTGATCGTACTGCTTGAGGTAACTTTGATGTATTGTTCACTAAAATCATTGGTACGACGCTTCGGTAGAGGGGTGAGGTGTTTACGTTCTTCATCAAACCTGTCTTTACACTGACGATTAATTTTCGCGACAATTACATTAAGAAATGCCTGATAATCGTTAATTGTCGTAAAATCACGACTACCGCGTAGGCGTAATTGTTGATCAACTTTCTGTTTCAAATGACTGTGCGCCACTTCAATCGCTCCATTTTCGTGGGCAACCCCTTTGTTGTTACGCGTTGGCACAACATCATAATGTTTGCACAGTTTTTGATAGCGCTCTGTCAGCGTTTCTTTTTCATAATGGTTGTTGAACGCCGCACTTAAGCTGTCTGTTCTGTGGGTTTGTGGCACGCCACCACTGCGCCAAAAGGCATTTTGTAATCCCGTTGAAAGGGATTCAAAGCTTTCACCTCCAAAGACGACTTGCGCATACGTCCAGCCACTAAAAACAAGTTTGTAATGAAAAAGCTTATGAGAAAATATTTCGCCTGCGATAGCTATCTCAAGTTTATCCATCCATGTGTAATCAGTGATCCCCATAAATCCGGGCATGTATTTTTGACGAAAGATAACCTCTTGTTCAGGGCCTTCAGTAGCTAACCACTTTTTCACTCGGCGTTGTAACGTCCGCAAATGATTGTGACCGAAATTTCCTGGCATCAGGGTGTCGAGGTGATCTAATAGTGTAATGGGTTGAAGTTCAGGATCGGCTTTAAGCAGCGGAACTAGGTGCTGTTCAAAGGCTCCATTGAAGGGGTCTTTACGTGTTCGATAAGCTCGGGGGGAGTTTACTTGTTGAATGTTCACCGGACTCAACGCGCCTTGCGGTGCGCTCTGACATACCTGCTTGGGCAGCGGCTGTTGTTTGTTTATGATCCTTACGATAAGACATATATAAATTAACCTGTTGTTTGGTTATGGGTTTTCCAGACATATCTTTCTCTATTGAAAAGTATATATCTGAAGTGTACCAAAACCGGTCAACCTAATTGTCGCGAACCGGCCAAGCTAATTGTCGTCTAATAGTGCACGTTGCTTGTATCAAGATTTTTTCAAACTTTAGAGTTAAGTTGCTTACGTATACTGGAATTTAATATGGCTAATTAAAAAAAGGCATTTTATTCTTTTTAAATTCCTGGACACCTATTTCCCTAATCCTATTAATCCAAATATCAGCTTCCTCTGAACATATGGAAAAATCTTTAATAGCCGTTTCTTTGATAACACGATGTTCGTTTGCAATTGTGGTAGGAAATAATCCAGCATCATCAGTATTTATACACACCTTTACCGGGCCATTTCGTAGGCCAAATAAGTTATTAACCTCACCTTTAATTAATGTTTGCTTATTTGGTGGGGTCCACCGGTAAATTGGATGTTCATCATAACTTTTGAAATGTCCTGCATAAATATTTGAACTGGGGCAAGCTTCAATCACTAAACCCTTTTGATCGAATATATTCATTAAGTAATCTTGAATAGCCGAAATGTAGTGAACCTCATCTAAAGAAAAGAAATCGATTCCTTTTGATGCATCGGTTATAGCGTCGGGATGCCCCTCCCTCAAGTGTTTAACTTTAACTATGGTTTGATACTTGTCATTATAATTACTATGTTTATTCGCACTCATAAAATACGACTCCCATAAATTTATAATTTTCTTGGATGGCTTCCTATCAATAAAATCTGGAATCAGCGCAGAGAGTAAATCTAAACCTTCACTATTTTTTAGCTTCATATATGTTATTGGACAGTTACGTCTTAATTCCCAAGCTTCATATAATGAACGAGGATCATGACTTTGGTCGAAAATATAATGGCTCCAGTGCGCAATTTTCTCCGCTAAAATTGCAGTATAAGGAGATATATCAGGACATTTCAGTGCAATTTTAATTGTTTGATGATGCAACCACACCAAATTATCAAGATGTTCACCAGCATTTATAAATACAGTACCCTGTCGTTCTACCCATAGCTTAGGGTTAATACCAAGAGCCAAAGCATGACCCAACCGGTCATCATGACCCATTTCACAGAAAGTAACCGTTTCATCAATGTGCCTAAGCCCCGAAATTAAGTGCTGAAAGTCTTCACCCACATGTACACTCAAGTGCAACTGCCTTGTTGGTTTATAGCTTGGGTGAGGGCATTGCCATGGAGATGTACGAAGGTAACGTAAGCTAGGAGCAAACACTTCTATCGGTAGTTCGTTCTCGTTACCCGCAACATCTAATCCTCGTAATAAGTTCAATAAATTAACAGAGTGTTTGGCTGTATCTAAAACACTCTTTTTAATAGTAGTTTGTTGAATTTCTACTGAAGAAAATAAACGAGTTAACCGATTTCTCTCACGTTCCAACTTTAAACGAAACTCTCGTTGGAGCTTATTTTTTGGATTCCCACTGCGAGTAAAGTGTAAACAAAAGTGGATGTTATTTTCATAACCCTTTTTAAATAAATACTCTGACATATTCTTTAATGACTTTCGCTCAGCCATCTTAGGACTAACTTTAAATTCTCTAAAAATATTTTTAGTGATATCAGTTGCTAGTGAGTATCTTACATAAGCATTTTCAGATTTTCCTTTTCTCAGATTATGTCGAAAGTATTCAACAAAATAGCCTAAGCCAACACCTTTATTAATCATTGAAGCTCTTAAAATTTGACTAGTATGAATAAAAGCACGTAATGCTGTTTTCCATTCCTCGCCAAGTTCCATATACCTTTCAGCATAAAAAAGCGCTGTATATAAAAGTAAGCAACCTTGATCCGAATCACTATTAAATGCATCTTTCAATAATTGATGGAATACACTGTCCCCACTGAATTGAATGAGTGACTGTAAACTTAAATTTTTCTGCCTAAGGCTTATCAAGTCCGAAAAATTGGGCAGTATATATTTATTATTATCGGATTTTTCAAAAAGGCTTCGCTCGATAAGAACATTGAACAAAGAATGCAACAAGCGCGGCAATTCACTATCATTAATCAAACCAGAATTAATAAAAGAAAATTCGCTTAATTGAGGGGGAGTATGTGTTTTACCTTTTGGTGAGTATGGGAATAGTGAAAACTCGAGAATAGCTTTTCTATGACTACCATTACCCCCTAAATGAGCATGATTATCACCATACTTAAGGTTATCATCAAACTGTAACGCTTGTGGGCACTGTGAAACTAGAGAAAGCTGGTCTGGCTGGATTTTATTTAGCTTAAGCATCTCTGCATACATCCAACTTATAACTAGTAGGGGGTCGATATAAGAACATATGGCTTGCCACTCATCTAGGTATTCAAGCTTTGCTTCAAAGCTATTACCTTTCCAACTTAAAAAACGAGTTCCCATTTCATCAATAAAACTCAGATCATAATTCATGCTTAAGCTTTGAGCATCCAAAGATGATAACAATGCTATATTGTCTTCTTTACGATGATCGTTTTGTTGATAATCTAGAAGTGATAAATAAGCTACACCTTTGGTTCTTTTGGTACCATTACTAGAAAGAAGTTTGTAAAGCCAGCGGTCAGACCTTAATAAACTGACTTTAAAAATATATTCAGCATCTATAGTTAACAAATTAATTTACTCACCTTTAGATTTTTATAGCTTGAGTTTTATCTAAACGAGCATCCCAAGTAGACCTTAACGCCTTGGAGTTAACATTTTGTTTTTCTAGGATTATTCTTTCTATGAACTCCGTTTTAAGCTCTGTTTTCCCCTCGAAAACCTTATCGATTTGCGTTTGAGTAATAAATCGATAAATATTTCTTTCCCCTAGGTTTAATAATGCTTCCTGCTTAGTTTGAACGTCTCCATCCATTACAATTATTTCATCAAACTTCTCTATAAATTTTTCCCGCCGAGTTTTGCGGATATTATCCGAATTTGAATTGCTGCCTTTTGGTCGTGTACCAATATACAACCAGTCTCGCATACTTTTTTGATTATAATTATCTGATAGTTTAAAAATCGGATGTTCAGTAAAGGCTTCCATAAGTGCTTGATTTTTACTTGCCTCACCATGAATAAAATCTAATACATTCACTTTATAGGCCCGGTCTAAATTTTTAGCTTGTGGCAACATTAAGTTATCTGAATATCTCGTTTTGGCGGTATTTTGAATGGCCACAACACCTTTATCTTTTAAGAAAGAGCCCAAAGCACTCAGCAACACAAACTCAAAACGACGAGCAACATGAAATAAGTTATCGTGAGAATATTTTTTATTTTCACTTTCTGAAACTTTCTCTTTAGTCCTTGGATCAGCTGTAAACGTATTGTCTTTTTTCATCAAATGCAATTGAGTAAAAACTTTATTAAATACAAAGCTAAATAGTGTTGTTAATCCTTTATTTTTAGCTTCTTTCAAAACTTGATCATTATCATATCGCCATTGAATTACCTTACGTATAAAGATACCTTCTACTTCAGGAGAAAATAATGAGTCTAAAGTATCTATTTCATCCTGACCTTCACTTTCATTTTCATCCTTACTATCAACTTCATCTGAATCAATTGTTTTAGTCGGTGTCAACGAATAAATAGAATGCATAGGAGGGTTTTTTTTCAATTTTTGTAATAAACGTTCACCTTCATGTGCATCAAAATCATGTATCACTGAAAACATAAAAAGTTCAAAAGCCTTACCAAAAAATAATTGATGCTTCATATATTTAGCTGTTCCATAGTAATTAGAATGCGTAAATAAACTTACTAACATGCTTAAATTACTTTGAACATTTTTATCTACTTCTTTCCCTGTAGCTTTAAGAAGAGAAGGTCTCGATATAAATAAATTATATTTATAGAACTCAATCGGTGGCATTGGAATAATTGTGTCTCCAATAGTTCCCTTTACAGAATTAAGCATACCTCTTTGAGAATTAAACCAATCTGCATTAGGGTTTTCTTTCGTTTCTAATACATTAAAGTCATCAAAAATTCGACTCTGAATAATATTAAATTCAATTGACTGGTTATGTGTTAATAACACTGACTGAGCTTTAGTATTAAAAAGTGCCAGGCTTGAAGGCAACAAAAATGGTTGCTCTATCAATTGCTCTTCCGCTGTAGCTGTTAAGTATCCTCTGCCATAACTACTAGTTTCAGAGTAGTGCATAAAATCAACCCAAAAACTTGATTTATTAATATTACTCTTTGATTTTATAGCATAAACATAATCAGAAAATTTTTGAACAAATTGGACTAATTTACGTGATGTTATTGGGATAGGAAAACTGTGGCTATTTTCTTCGCCATTAATTAATGGCGAAACCCACGAATTAACAACGGTAACGAATTCATTAAGGTCAGTAATCTCTCCCTTCTGAAGGTGGACCTGTATTTTAGGGATTAATGATGTTATAGAAGTTAAACCAATACGAAGATGTTCAGGGAAAACTTTAAGTAAATATTGATCAGCCAAATACTCTGCAGTTACTGGATCGATCGGGACTCTTTTTTGATATTGCGAATTACTCGCGTGAGCAAAATGATCAATAAGTATTTTTTGATAAATTGATTTATCACCACAAACAACCGGAATTATTTGTGGGCATGATAATAATCTCCGAATAGTTTCTAACACTTCGTGAGATTTATTCATCGACATATCAACATCGTCTATCAGTAAAACAATCGCGTCTTTCTTTAAGAAAGAAATACAAAATTCAATATAGAGGTGAAAGTTACTTTCAAGATCCATCGATGATTGATAACTTAAAATTCTGTCTAAACCACCAGCATCTCGGCTATTATACTCAGACTGACCTAAAGATTCGGCAAGAGTACCTAGGATATGGTAATAGTCTGCTTTTGAGGAAGTTGACGCGTTAATTTCCTTTTGCATGTATCCGTGGATATGCGCAATCACTACATTCACAAAATTATCGTTGTTAATTAATAAGGTCGGATCGATAATATCTAAAAAAAGAACATTGCAGTTACTCTCTGATTTTTTTTCTTGATGCTGCTTCCATTGTTTGGCTAGGTTATATAAAAATACGGTTTTACCTGTGCCTCGGTCACCGAATACAAAAAGTGCATCATGAACTCTTGATAACGTTTTATTTACTGATCTTTCATTATTCTTTAGAATTATTTTTGATTCTTTAACTAACCGCTCTATATTAGAAATAGCTAACTCATAAGCTCTACTTTGCCAAAGCTCATTGTCATTTTTATACTCACCAGTGAATTCACCAGAATCAACATTTAAAACTAACTTTTCCATCAATTATTATCCTTAATTTTTATTATTTTTTTGTAGAAAGCCACTTTAGTGCTGAATTACCATATTCAATGTAATCGCCTACAATGTCTTTATGGATCTCTTCATGAGATTTTTTAATTAATTCATGTAACTGTAATCTTATATTTTTATCTTCATTCGTATCAGTGCCTAATAGTTTATCCGCATATAAAAGCTCTACTTTTTTTGCGTACAATCTATTTCTTGAATAACCACGGGTATAGCCATACTTCCGGTTACTGGAATAACTAATAATGAAAATTAAGAGGCCCCAAAATAAAGCATGTGGTGCCAACTCATTCCACTTAAAAGTTAAAATACTTAATATAAGTAATACTGTCATTACTCGTAAACAGTTTATCAATATAGATTTTTTAGTTTTTCTGCTGTAATTTATTGTATCTAAAGTTAATTTTATTATCGATACAGCTAGCAAGAATAATACAACTAGAAGATCAAAAATATTAATGTTAAAGGCTTCAAATGTAGAGCAGACCTTAGACATTATGACTTGATTGGTAATAGTTAATTTTATTTCTCCAATAAAAGAAAAATTACCTGCAAGGGTCAGTAAGCCAAATACAATCATCAAACTTGCTATGGAAGCTAACCGTCTTGTTAACGTGTGTGGTAGTTCAAAGTCATTTGCTTTGTCTGAAAATTCTGTATGAATCACTTTAATTGACTCTGTTAAATCTTCTTTAGCAAAGCTTGCTAAATCATTTTCATTTACTGGCATTAACCATCCCTGCTAAGCATTAATTGCTTTTTTAAGTTAAAATTTATATTCGGCGATATACAAAAAGTGTATTCAATAGGCTCAGATCGTTTGAAATAATATTTAAATATCATTTATCAGCCAACTTCAACAAATCAAACACCAACCTTGAAAACCCATTAGCCTTATCCGGATTAGATAACAACTGCATCATTTGGTTTTCATGGGCTTCGCCGCTATCCATAATTGCATCCATTAAGGCTTTAGGAAAGTCTCCTAGCATTGCTTGCTCAGGCGTATTATTGTCTATCTGCTTCATCACTAGTGTATTTTCTTTCATCTTATCTTTGATGGTATATAGATAATTAACCATATCCTGATCGGTCAGCATATCAGTGATAAATAGTTCATTTAGCTTAGAGATAATTTGAGAAAGAAACTCTTCTTTAGGATCTTTAGCTTTGGCTGTTCCCACAGCATCACCTGGTACTAATTCATAATCCGCAGCATCTTCTTTCAGTTGAATGTCTTGCTGGCGTATTTTTGATAACCGATAGTGACTCATCACGACATTGCTTAAATCAATATCACTTTCTTCAGCTGTTATCTCACGTAGCATCGGGCGAAGGTTACGGGCATATAGGCATAGTTTTTCTAGCTCTTTATCGTCGTAATCGACAATCTGAGACATAAATTCATAGAAGCGCACGAATGTACCTAAATCCTTTTTAAATATCTCTAAAGCGTCTTTTTCCTGCTTACAATCTTTAAAACTGTTCTCTGCATTAGCTAT
This sequence comes from Colwellia sp. BRX8-7, assembly GCF_014077275.1. Lineage (NCBI taxonomy): Bacteria > Pseudomonadati > Pseudomonadota > Gammaproteobacteria > Alteromonadales > Colwelliaceae > Colwellia > Colwellia sp. BRX8-7. Next base: position 157,280 of record NZ_JACGVP010000004.1, read on the forward strand.
TAATACGGCATCACACGTTTTTTTGGTGCGCTCGAACATATCTCTGGATTGTTTGTATGCATCAATCGCAGACTTATAGCGTTTTTGCCAGCGCTCAACAGCAGGCTTACAAATATTGGCTATGGCGGCGTTACTTTTACTTTTAATAAAAAATGCATTGCAGAATTGTTCTACTTCTTGCCATTGAAAAATACCAGACGAACGTAACTTGTCCCTTAAATCAAAAATAAGATCAGGGTCTGATACATCAGCTAACTCAGCTGTTTGAAAGTAGGGCTGGAATGAAGAAAGAATATCTTCAGGTTCATTGAAAAAATCCAGTACATAAGTGCCAGTTTCAGCTTTACCAGGGAATGTACGGTTTAAACGAGAGAGTGTTTGTACACACTCTACGCCGCCAAGTTTTTTATCAACGTACATAGCGCAGAGTTTTGGTTGATCAAAGCCTGTTTGAAATTTATTGGCAACTATCATCACTTGATAATCATCACTATCAAAAGCCTTGCGCATATCGCGGCCTTTGAGATTGTCATTCATATTTTTTTCGGTGAACTTAAAATCAACGAAAGCTTCACAGCCAGGGTCTTTATCAGAGAACTCAACTTCTCCTGAAAATGCGACCATCGCATGTATTTTCTGATAACCTTTTTCAACAATGTATTTATCAAAGCCTTGTTTATATCGAACGGCTTCTTTACGTGAGCTGGTGACAACCATAGCTTTAGCTTGTCCACCGAGAAGGCCCATCACGTTATCTTTAAAGTGCTCTACAATAACCTGTACTTTTTGGCTAATGTTATAGTCATGCAAGCGTACCCATTGATTAAGTTTTACTTTTGCTTTTTTACTCTCAACCTCTTGGTCACTACCTTCCATTTTCATCGCAAGGTTATAAGCAACTTTATAGTTGGTGTAGTTTTTCAATACATCGAGGATAAAGCCTTCTTCAATGGCTTGGCGCATACTATACACATGATACGCTTCAGGCTTATTTTGCTTAGACGGAGCTTCATCTGGCTTAGGTAAACGCCCAAACAATTCAAGTGTTTTGGTTTTAGGTGTTGCGGTAAACGCTAAGTAACTTAGGTTAGTAGAAGCGCGACGTGATGCCACAGTAGCATCTAAAATATCTTCAGTAGTGAGTTCTTCATCAGCATCTTTAGTATCAATCATTAATACTTCTTTGAGCTGCCGAGCTGTACTACCTGTTTGTGAGCTATGAGCTTCATCGGCAATAACCACAAAGTTTCGTTCTTTTAAACTAACGCTATTTTCAATGGCTTTTAACACAAAAGGAAAGGTTTGAATGGTAACGATAATAATTGGCTGTGAGCATTCTAAAGCGCCAGCAAGTTTCTCAGATTTAGACCCATTTCCTTCGTCACGGTTTATTCTGCCTACCATGCCTTCTACTGAAGTAAATTGAGATATTGTTTCTTGTAGTTGGTCATCAAGTACCGTTCTATCAGTGACAACAATGACAGAGTCAAATAACTTATTACCCTCAGCAGTATGAATGGCAGATAATTGATGTGCAGACCAAGCAATAGAATTCGATTTACCCGAACCAGCACTATGTTGTATTAAATATTTATGACCAGGGCCTTCAGTGCGAGCAGCATTAACTAATTTACTAACAACATCCCATTGATGATAACGAGGAAATATTAAAGTCTCTTTTTTGTATTTACGGCCTTCCCAGTCTTCTTTTTCTTCTATTTGTAAATGCACAAAGCGAGCGAGAATATTTAATAGGTTATTAGGTTGTAATACTTCATTCCATAAATAATCAGTGGCATATTGATTAATATTTTTAGGTACATCATTACCAGAACCACCTTCACTTGTGCCTTTGTTAAAAGGTAAGAAATAAGTATCATCACCTTCTAGGCGTGTAGTCATATAGACTTCATATTGGCTTACTGCAAAATGTACTAAAGCACCACGTTTAAAAGTTAATAACGGTTCAGGCTTCTTGGTGGCAGGGTCTATAGCAAAACGTGTAGTTTTATATTGATTAATCGCGTTTTGAACGGCTTGTTTAAACTCTGACTTAAGCTCAAGCGTTACTATGGGTAAGCCATTAACAAATAGCACTAAATCTATACGCCACTTTTTAGCTCTAACACCGTTTTCTGCTTCATGCTCATCAGTTGCCCAAGGTGAGTAAACCAGTTCGGGTACTACACGTAATTTGTTCTTTTGGTAACGCGCTAAAGTATCGGGATTTAAATCATGCTCAGGTTTGAATTGGCATAAACTAAAACGTGTGCCGCGATCACGTATTTCGTGTCGTAAAACGCCTAACGTACCAAAAGTCCGCATATCTTTATTAGCGGCATTAGGATCAGCTTTATTTAACTGCGAGGCTACCCGCTCTAAAAATTTTTGCTCAGGGTTGCTAGGGTAGAGCGCACAAAACTTTTGCCATTGAGTATCCTGAGTCTCTTTTACAAAACCCAATACATCATCTTCATATAAGGCTAATTCACGATTATAGTTTTCAGGCTTTCCTAGCAACCAACCATTAGCGACTAGCTGGTGTATCATATCGTTTTGAAAAACCACTTCTTGTGTTTTATTACTCATGTTTATCCCTACGTCCTTGAGCTTATTACCATTGGTTTAGCTATTTATTCGGTTTTTTTATTCGTTAAGGCTTTCACTGCATTAGCTAAATCTTGATCAACTTGGCTTGGTTTTAAATCAATTACTCGTCGAAATTTATCGTATTCTTGTTTGGCTTTTTGTTTCGCCTGCTCAGCCGATATTTTCCCAGCGTGAGTTAAAACATCAAAGTCGCTTAATTTAAGAAAATCATTTAACTTACTTGCCCAATCAGCCATTTTCATTAGTTTGCCATTTCGTGCTTGCAGCTCGGCAAATTCAAGGTAAGAGGTTACCAAACGGTTCAATGTTTCAAGTTCATCTTCAGACAAGTAATTTTTGCCGACTATAACTTCTTTGCGTATAGGTTCTTTGCCAGCATCTTTACCTGGATAATTTGTTAAGCCTAGATGAGGTTTATTGGCATCAATACGTTGGTGAACTACTTCAGCAGCAGTATGACCATGTGCAGCCCAATGCATTTTATTTTGAACTTGAGAAAAAAAACTGATGCTTGATTGTGCTTTACCGTCATAATCGATGCTAGTTGCGTAGATATCACACACTTTCCGCCAGAACATTTTTTCTGAAGAACGAATATCACGAATAGTATTCAGTAATTCTTCAAAGTACTGACTATTTTCAGGCTGTTTTAAGCGCTCATCATCAATAACAAAACCTTTAACCAAGTACGATTGCAAGGTTTTAGTTGCCCATTGTCTAAACTGAATACCTTCTTTAGATCTAACGCGATAACCCACAGCAAGAATGGCCTCTAAACTGTAGTGTTCTATCTCTCTTGTTACTTGCCTAGAACCTTCTTGGCGAACTATTCGGAATTTCCGAATGGTTGCGTTTTGTTCAATTTCACCATCGCTATAAATATTAGATAAATGTTCATTAATGGTAGGTACACCCTTTTGGTATAGCTCAGCGATCAATGCTTGAGTAAGCCATAAGCTATCAGACTCAAAACGACATTCAACCTTAGTACTGCCATCAGTACTATTAAATAATATAAACTCACCATTAGGTGCTTCGGGTATTAAATTATCAGTCATTAATTACTCCGTTATTTTTCATGTTCTAGTGTTTTAGCTTCAGCTCGAGCTTTTTTCTTGTCGAACTTGTCCTCTAATTGCGCTTGTGGTGCTTTTAAACGTTCTAATTTAGCTAAACGAGGAAATATGGCTAATACTTCTTCAACAATATCAAACGCCAGCAGCAAATCATCTTCATTAACGTTATCAGAATGTGTGCCTTCATTACCGACTAAACGTAATGTATTTAAAAAACTCGCTTCGGTTGGGTACTTGGATTCCAATTCTTTTATTTGTCGAGCAAGAGAGTTCGGCTTCATACCTAATTCACTACAGAATTTTTCTATTGCTCTCCGTAATTTACTGGCAGATAAGTTGGTATCAATATGGAAAAAATTAAAAGCACCTAACAGTTCAAACTGGATTGATACTGGCACCGCAGGGGGTATCTCAAGCATGGGCACGGGTACTGAGAAGTGGTCAATTTTGTATAAAGAAGGTAATTGTTTTTTATCAGTATTGTTTTTTGTGTGTTCTTGGGCCAAGCCTGTTACTGCTATATGGTCATTGCAGCTGACACAAGTCATAAAGGCGGTAAATTTACAGAAGTGATAACTAGGTTTAACAACCTCACGGTAGATCACTGCTGCTGCACCAAATAACCCTAATACAGAATTGCTTCCCAGCATTTTACCAACGAGTTCTTTTTGTTCGATGCCCCTTTCTTTTCTCTTGTCATTTTCCAAGTTGAAGTGAGGTGAAGCTATTTTCTTATACTTTTCAGATACAACACGGCTAACGATAGTGCTTTCATCGATGTTCAATGTTTCTTGATGGCAATAAGGGCAGGGTAAGTTGGGGTATTTGTCTAAAGCGACGAAACCTAATATTGACTTCCATTTGTCAGTGTTCACGAGGTAAATCCTTTTAATAGTTCTATAATCTCTTTGCTGAAAATAAAACAGAGTATTGAAAAGCACCCTAATAAATATGGAGCTATAATGTCTAAATTTTCACGGTGAGTTAAAAACCTTGTTGTACGATACCTGAGTTCATAGGATAAAATTTTAAAATATGGCTTAAGGTTGACTCTGTTTTTGGTAACCTTTTTATCTTCTTTCTTAGTTTCTTCACTTTTAATGCGCATTAAATTAACGGTCGCCCAATTTTCATAACCGGAGCCGACACCACTCATCCAAGTATATTCAATATGCCTGCCAAAGAGATGTGAACAACTATATTTTGTTTTCGTTCCGCTGCAACTTTGTTGATAAATATCTACTTCTAAGCTATTTGGATATAAATCATGAATTAACCCATCACTTTCTCCAGCTTCTTCATGATAACGATGAAAATAATCGTCGTTGAGCATTCTTTGGGTCCAGGCTTCATACAACTCATCATGATATGGGCGGGCGTAGTTGTAGTATCGGATCATAAGAAAAGCGATGGATAGCAACAATAAATAGGCAATACCGTTTTGATTAGTGAAACTAATCTTCATGATAAAGGTATTTGCTTCAACTACCTTGGCACCTGAGAAAGCGATTGCTAATAGAATAAGAGAAACTACGGTAAGTAGCTTACGTTTAGCTTTCAAGCCTTCATCGGCGTCAATACGTTGAGTTAGTGTTAATGACTTTTCTGGCTCTACATCTGCAGTGGGAATAGGTGCGACTATTGAGACTTTAACTGCGTTATCGGCCATTGATAGAACCTTGGTTTGATGATTTAGGAGCATGCCAGCTTCTAACATCAATTTTTCCTGTTACGGCTGCGGATATTAGTGCTGTGCGGCGTTCTTTTAAATACTGTAGCGAGATTTCACACTTCTTCACAGACTCATCATAGATAGGTACTTTTGATTCGATCAATTTAACTATTTCATATGACTCCTTTTCAGGAGGAACTGGTAAGCTAATATTCGCTAAAGTGCCTAACCCCAAGGTCTGCTGAGTCCCATAAGTCCAAGAGAGTTGAATTGCATCTCGTACACTGGATGACTGTAACAAGTAAAAAATAAATTTTGATGATATATCGTCCCTTGGACGAATGGTTGCAAGTGGCACCCAAACGTTAAAATCCTCGTCTGTTTCAACCATCGCAACAACTCCAGTTGTTGCGCCTAACTTGACCATTAATATATCGTCTTTTCTAGGAGAATAACGTTTAGAATATATTTCATGGTCTGCTCTAGAAATATATCCCCACTTTTTATCAAAATTTATATATCCCTGAGATATTGCCTCAGCTGAGATAAAAGGGATCCCTTTATCCTGTCTAATGGGTGTTAAGTGAGGGCCATCAATAATAGGGGCTGACACTAAATACTTTAACGAACAAACTTTCCAATGCTCAGGCACTTCGCCTAACCACTCAACACCTGAGTCTTTCATTGCTGCATCGGGATTAAGGCCTTTAGTGACGGCATGGCTGATCACGGCTTGACGTTTTTCTTTTAGCAGTTTAATCAGCTGTTGCTGTTTGTCGATCAGGGTATCTATTTGAGCAGTTTCGTGATCTAGGAACTCGGCTATTTTTTCTCGATCACAGGCTGGAGGCTGTGAAATGGAAATATCCGCCATCTCATTATTCATAATTTTTGCACCATTGGTGTCTGGGCGCTTATGAAACTGGGTGACGTACTCTAAACAATACAGAGTAAATCCCATACAAAGATCGCTATATTTAGGCTGTAAAGTTCCACAAACATTTGTGCAGTTATGCTTTCCATTACGCAAAAATACCGTACCTGCATTAGCACCGTCAGTCGTCCAAGTTATTTGTTCACAATCAAAGTCATATGTACCGATGTAGCCTAGACACCCATTGTTTTTAGTCTGCGAAGAATAAACAGGAAATTGCCCATCATCTTCCAGCTCTTGCTCTGAGATAACCCGGCCTCGGCCGATATTAAATAGAAACTTAATTCGTTGAATGTCCCAATCCGTAGGAATACTTTCTATACCAAGAACACTAGTCTCTTTGTAATCAGAATATGCCTGATACTTAGCCATCAAGAATGCACCTCTTGCAAAAGCTTCATTATCTCAGCTGAAACTGTATCTAAATCCGTATCAATATCGATTAATTCTCTTGGTGGTTGATACTGATAAAAATGGCGATTAAATGGGATTTCATAACCGACAATACCGATCTCCTGATCTTTATCATCTTTCTTGCTGGCGTCTATCCAGGCATCAGGCACATGCGGTTGTACTTCTTTCTTAAAGTAGGCTTCGTTGATGTCATTTACTGTTTGGTTAGGGTCAAGGGCAACGTTTTCGTTATCTCGTAAATCACCATCGGTTTTGTACTCAAGCGTTTGACCATTTTCTTTACCTTCGCTAGCAAACAGGCCGTATATTGGATTGGCTTTAGTTTTATGTATCTTCTTAATCACTTTTTCTGCTTCAGGATTTTTCCAACTTACCGCTGTGGTGATTTGTTTTTTCTCTTTGGTGTCTAAAGTGATTTTTTGTGCTTTGCAGGCGACTTTAAGAGCAGCTTCATAGCTATTCATGTCATTGCATTGCATCGTGCCCATACCTTGTGGAACAGCTTGTTGTAATTGCTTGGCTTTGAGCATTACTTGTTTTTGAGCAAGCCAGACTTTACTGTCGAGTAAGTCTTTAATTTGTTTTTCTTTTAAGTCACTAAAATGATTTTTAACATAAGCGCGAATTTCTATTGCGACGTCATTTAACATTCCGTAGCTTTCGCAGTCAGTATTGTCAGACCAACCCGCGCCAAACTGCTCATGCACCCACTTCATCGGTGCATTTAATGGTTTGGCGGCAAAGCGTAACTCGGCAATACGTTCATCACTGAATTGATAGCTTTCGCGTAATGGCCGCTCAATGGTGATGCGGCGATAACCAAACTCATGGCTGGCGAATATTTTACTGGCGAAGGTTTTTAGTGCTTCGACTTTTGGATTAGCCGACTGACGGCCACGGCTACTTTTTTGTTCTGCGGGTTTATTTAGTCCTAACTCTTCAAGAGTAATAGCATCGACCACTTTAAAGGCACCAAAGCTGCGGGTAATAGTGGCAATATCCTCAGCGTTCATTTCATTACGTTTTGAACCGAGAGATTTACGCATTTTTCCACACAGGTTAACGCCATTGATTAGCTGTACTTTGCCTTTGCGTTCATCTGATTTTTTATTAGAGAGTACCCAAACATAAGTAGCAATACCTGTGTTGTAAAACATATCGGTAGGTAGTGCGACTATGGTTTCCAGTAGATCGGCTTCAAGAATATAGCGGCGAATTTCAGACTCGCCTGAGCCTGCGCCTCCAGTGAACAATGGCGAGCCGTTAAGGATAATACCAATACGACCGCCGCCTTCACTGGCATCTCTGAGTTTACTTAGTAGATGCATTAAAAATAGTAATGAGCCGTCTGATACTCTGGGCAAGCCAGCACCAAAGCGTCCATCAAAGCCCTTAAGGGACTTTTCAGCTTTGATTGTTGATTCTATTTTCTTCCAATCTACGCCAAACGGGGGGTTAGATAACATGTAATCAAACTTATCTGCGTAAAGCTGGTCGTTAGATAAGGTATTGCCTAATTTAATATTAGAAACGTCTTGCCCTTTAATGAGCATATCAGCTTTACAGATAGCGTAACTTTCAGGATTAAGTTCTTGACCATAAGCGCGCATTACCGCTTGTGGATTTAATTCGTGTACGTATTCCATACCTGAGGAAAGGAAACCACCAGTTCCCGCAGTAGGGTCGTAAATGGTGCGGATAATACCGGATTTAGTTAAGGCATCATCATCTTCCATAAATACCAAGGACGTTGTTAAGTGGACAATATCGCGTGGGGTAAAATGTTCACCCGCTGTTTCATTAGAACCTTCAGCAAAGCGGCGTATGAGTTCTTCAAAGGTCAGACCCATATCGTGATTGCTGATCGCTTTGGGGCTCAAGTCTGTTGTTCTAACCTTTTGTACTACTTTCCAAAGTAAATCAGCATCATTAAGCTGGCCAATGAACTCTCCAAAGTTGAAGTATTCAAATATTTCGCGGGCATCTTTGGAAAAATCTTGAATATAGCTTTCAAGGTTAGTTTTAATATCCGACTCACCAAGCTTAGACATATCCATTTTTGATGTATTGAAGAAACTTAACCCACCCGTTGCTCTTAACAACATTTGTTCTTGCGCTTCTTCCGGCAAGTTCATTTGTTGAACCTTGTCGTGTTGAGCAAGCACAGCTTCTTTGCTTTCTTCTAAAACACCTTCAAGACGACGTAATAAAGTAAAAGGGAGAATGATACGGCCGTATTGAGATTGTTTAAAGTCACCACGAAGTAGGTCTGCAATAGACCAACAAAAGGCTGCAAGGTTGTTTGGGGTTTGTTCTGTTGTCATTTATTATTCTACTTTTATGTTATGGAGCAACTTTAATCTTCGATAAAGTAATCAGTGTCTAGCGTTTTAAGTTCATATACCTGCTTGGTACTAACACCTAAATTATGCTCGAGCATCAAATCGGTTAATTGATCGCCGTTTATTAAAACGATGCGTTTTTCTATCAGCGAGGTAAACGCAATCGCTTCTTTGCTAAAGGCTGAGGTAGTAATAAACACGCCCTTCTTAGCTCTATGCATGTCTAATGCGCCTGAAAAAGCTTGAATATCTGGCCTGCCAACGGTTTTATTACTGTAACGTTTAGCTTGCAGGTAAATCATTTCAAGGCCTAGTTTGTCTTCTTTTATAATGCCATCGATACCACCATCTTGAGTATACTGCGTGGCTCGACCGGCATCTTTACGAGAGCCGCCATAACCCATGGCTAACATTAAATCGACAACCAATGTTTCAAAAAACTCTGGTGATGCATTTAAAATTGCCCTGAGTATATCACTCGATAAAGCTGAGTTAATTGTATTAAATGTGTTTTCAATCGATTCATGAGGCGTTAGTTCATTTATCGAACTACTGCAGTTATCTAGGGTATTGTCGGTGATATTTTCGATTTCTGACTTTTTATTGCTACGTTGTTGGAAGGCTGAAAATTCTGGAAATTTTTTCAAATAATTATTATTAATATCTTCATTACTATTAATAGCAGATAAGCCTCGTTTAGAGATCAAACAATAGCCTCGTCTAGGTTGAGTGACTAAACCCGCCTGTACTAAGTAAGTTTTAGCCCAGCCGATGCGACCATTAACATAAGTAGATTTACCACTAGGTATTTTTAATGCTCTCTGCTCTGGGGTGAAGTTAAATTCATCACAAATTGCTTTGATTATATTTCGTAATTGATGCTCTTGACCATCGGCTAAGTACTTCAGTACATAACCCATATACGCTTGATAGTTGGGAATAGGCATGGTTACACTCAAAATTTATTATTGGAATCATGTCTACAAACATCACTGATAACTTCAAGCTGCTACTTTTTACAAGTGACCGGGGGAGAGCATTAATCCATTTTTCTGTATACAAAATGCTATAAGGGTGGTTCCTTGTCAATGCAAAATTTAACAAAAAAACAAATAAGATCAAAAGATTACTTTTTATTAAAGAAGTTCAAGCGCTAATGTTATAGAGAAAAAGTATAATTCCCCTAATACTTCATTTTATAAACGAGGTTGTTAGTTTACATGACTAAAATCGATTGGGAAAAATTGCAGCTTAAATTTTGGTTTGATCATAACCAAACAGGTATAAGCGCCAAAGGTTGGTGCAATAAGTATCAGTTAAATTACGCAACAGCTCGTCGTTATATAAAAGTAAGAGCGGTAAAAGAAAGTATTATATCGCAAGTTGAATCCAATCCAATTGTCAAAACCAGAAAAGCACCAAAGCGAAGAGGCCCACCATATGGTTCTCAAAATGCACTGAAGCATGGGGGCTATTCAAAGTATTTTTATAATGATTTTGAACAAAGAATGGAAGCAACCTCAGAAAATGATAGATTATTATTATGCAGAACTCGCATTCACAATGTGATCTTCAAAATAATTCAAATTCAAAAACATCTAGAAAAACAACCATCTGTTCAAATTACCCTTAAACTGTATGATGCTTTATTTTTTGCTGATTTGGCAATAGATAAAAATATAGCAAGGATTGAAGCTGTCACAAAAAAAGTGTCTTCAAGAAATCTTGATAATTTAAAGGGATACTTGAAAGAAATGATTTAATTAAATTACAGACTTGAAACTGTTAACTAGGGGGTTTTAATTTCAAGTACTTGAAAATATTACTTTACATTGTTTTATCTTCAGTTAAATATTATCAATGCTCTTGTGATAAAGTGCGCAATTTCACAACGAAAAAATATGTCTGCGCAACTATAAAAGTTTAGTTTATTCATTGAATAACGATAAAGCTCATAAGTTGCACAAGATAAAATCCAACTGTTATTCACCACTTATTGAGACCAAGAATAATGATTAATATAGAACGTCTATGTGTAGAGCAAGCATTAATCGTCAAGTCTAATTCAGCACGACGGCAATTAGCTGATTTATGTAAAAATGGAATACCTATTGATCACCCACTATCCGGTTTCACTATCCAAGTAGAGTGGAAAAAAGAGCTCATAAAAAAAATAATACAAACATTATTAATGCCGCTAGTCATCTTTTTATTGCTGTTAACGTTGCCAATAGCTTACATGTTCAATATATGGACTTTTCATAGAAAAAAACGCGATTTAGAAAAAGAAATTAAGTTATGTGACTTAAATTTTGAAGGTACAAATAACCTAAACATTAAAACGGTCGAATCACTTTGGGAACTTCACGGCCTTGATGATAATAAATATACTCTGGATGAGTGCATAGATCTTTTGTCGAAATGGATTAAGATTCTCTATGGGGCAGACCTAGCTATGAACATTAATATACGTCAAAGGGTAGATACTATTGCTGCGAATAGAATAGAACTAAATCGTGCTTATTATGAAAACGAAAGTGATGGCATCCATTTTCATTTTGCACCTATTTTTCCATCGATTATTGTATTAATCAGCAATGAATTGTCAGCATATGCACCTGAAGATTAAATGGCGTAATACCAAACTCTACCAAGTTAAGGGGTTTATGTATAACAGGCATGAGATAATCCCCACAGACTCATAGCATAGGCAATGTCTGTCCTAGTGTCACTTACGCTGATTAAAACAAATTAGGCTCTATCATAATCTGAAAGCCATTCTTCGTTCGTTTGATCTACTGGCCTTTTTGATTGTTTATGTAAGGCTATAACGTTACTTAATTCCGCACCTCCTTGATTACTTATACCGTACTTCATTACCTCCGTAGTTAAGTTACTTTGTAGACCTTTAGATTCATGGTGTTGTAACACATAGCTGCTTGGATAAGTTGCTTGATCTTTGCTTAGCGGTTGCTGATCGGTTGCTGATTGGTTGTTTATCATATATTGCTGGTAGGCATCGGCTATCTGTTCGCTCGAGATGCTTAGTAATGTTAATTTTTTATCTTTAAACCGGTTGTTGGATAATACTTCACCAGTAAAGTAATAACTTTTAAGTTTACCTAAGACATCATGAAAAGAACTACGACGTCTGGGTGAGGGGAAGTTGTTAATCGTCCAAAATTTATAGAAATTGGATCGTATTCCTACATTGAATTGGCCCTTGGGTAATTTTGTTCCCTTTTTACCAAACTTCGTATCGCGCTTTCTTTTAGTGTCCACATTATAAATAACACACGCATCTTCTCCTGTGACAATGTTTACAAACTGCAAGCACAAGCCGGGATAACCTTTTGTGCTTTGGTTCATACCGAAATCACCAACAGAATTACCAACATATTCAAACATTGGTATGGATGTTAACTTACAAAGTTCTCGCATGAGTGAAGAGCTATTTTCTGATAACCACTTATGGGGAACCGGTTTACCACTTTTTGACTCTATTCCAACTACACCTTTGTTGATTAATAACTTATCACCACGTAACATGAGCTTAATCAATAATTCTTCATGGGTTGTGTTCATAATGTAGCTCCGCTTATACTGCTTCGCTACGTTGTTTGATTAATGATTGAACTAGAGTTTGAAGTTCATATTTAGTGTTACCTGCTACCATTGCTTGCAAAACGGCTTGCACTTCATATTCAACGTATGCGACGCCCCTAGCGCCTAAAGCTATTGGAGGACAAAAAGCCCCTTCATTTATCCGGTTATATAATGTACTTGATGAATAGCCTGTTTGTCCTAATACTACGGACTTTTTGATGAGTCTTATAAAAGTGTTTTGGGTCATTATTGAACTTCCTGATTGGTTACTGGAGGTTCATTTAAGCATTAACTTTTATTGGTTATTACGGGGATAAATATGTGATAATTTATCCCGTAAGCCTTTACTGCTTTTTATATGGCGTTCGAATGCGCGTCTTATAGTATCGGTACTTTTACAATATTGAACTGCTACTTGCTCATAAGCTTCTGATCTTGGAAACCCTAACTCTAACAATTTCAATACATCTTTTGACCGTGTGAATTTAGCTTTTTCACTAGGTCGACCTGCTTTTTTTTCTTTTGAAACCTTTAACATTTCACACTTAATGTTTCTACTTATTAAATTGAATCGACCTAAAAGTACAGCATTAGCTAGTATCATTTGAGCGTTAAGGGGCAGCAACCCATCATTTAATAAATAAAGGGCAATTTGAAAATCTAATTCACTCCTAAAAAACGTATGAGGGGCTTTCTTGAATAAGCTAATGTCAATAAGTGAATCAGTCCATTCAATAATTAACTGGCTAGCATGTTCTAAATAATCATCAAGTTTATCGTGGTACAAAGCATATTGCCAAATCATCATCTCTTCATTGAACTGAGTCATTTAAGTTGCCTTATGTGTATTTATTAATTCGGAAACTTTAGTCGATAATAGTGTCATTGCTTCTAATCTTTCATTGAAGTAATCATGCCGATTATAGACACCTTCAATTCCTTTTATTTTATGATTAAGGCATCGCTCTGCTATGTATCCGTTTACCCCCAATGAAGCTAATAAACTGCGACAAGTTCTTCTTAAATCATGAACAGTAAAGTGAGGCATATCACCCATCAAATTAGGCGGTTGCTTTTTCTTGCCAGCTTCATGACCGAACAGTTTAGTGATTGCCCTGTTAAGTGTGTCAGCTCCCATGTATGGTTTTTTACTAGCTTTTCTATTTGGAAATACATAGTCTGAACCACACGACCTTATTTTAAGTTCATCAAGCCATTTAGTTACTTCTAATGAAAGTGGTATATTAATTGAAACACCAGATTTACTCCGTTCTGCGGGTAATGACCAAATTGCATTATCTAAATTGAATTCAGCCCAACTAGCTTCTGTTAATTCTGCTTTTCGCACACCTAAGCAAAGTAAAAGAGCACACGCTAAATAGTTCTCTCTAGCAAAACTATGATTATTTTCTTTGCAAACTTTAAAGAAAATATTGATCTCATCTAACGTAAGAAACCTGTCTTTACTTTTTTCAACGCCACCTGCATCTGATGTATTAAACGCACTAGCTGGATTAAGTTGAATGATATCTAGCTTTATTCCATGATCGAATAACTGTTTACAGTACATTAAGGTATCGTTTGCTATCGCTGGACGGTTAGTTATCACAATATTTTGTAATATTGCACGTATGTCTCTTGCGTTGATATCGCTTGGTTTAGCTTTTCCAATAGTGGGCGCTATTTCTTTTCTATAGATACGAGCTGGAATATTTGGATGCTTCAATCTTTTCTTTAAGCCTTCATGCCAATCATCAAAAAGGTCGTCCATCGTATTAAAGTTATGCTGTGATTCTCGTTGGCGGGCAAATAACGGGTCAAGTCCATTAAATTGAATACGTTTCTTTTCGGCAGCTAAGGATCTAGCTTCCGCTAATGACAACATCTGTATATTACCCAGAGTCATTTCTCTTCGCTTGCAGTTGGCTGTATATCTCAACATCCAATATGGCTTACCCGATTTTGGTACTACCAAATACAATCCATCTCCATCGGCGTAACGGGCAGAAATACCATTTACCAATGAGTTCACTTGTTTAACCGTTAACTTTCCCAAAATAGTCCCTCTAATTAAGCACCCACCAATAAATAATAAATGAAACTCTATTACTCACCATATAACCCACCAGTTACTGGTGGGTGTTGCTGGACTTGATTAAACCTTATTGGACGTATAAAAGCAAGAAAGCCCTTAGTAAATAAGAGCTTTCGTTTTTGGTTGTTTCTTGTTGTTTGTTATTCTATATTCGCGATCTGCTCTCGCATTTGCTCGATAAGTACTTTTAGTTCGACAGCTGCATTGGTGATATCAACATTAATCGATTTAGATCCTAAGGTATTCGCTTCACGATTAAATTCTTGCATCATAAAATCTAGGCGACGACCTTGTGCACCACCTTTTGTTAGGATGCTTCTTGTCTCTTTTACATGGCTAAATAGGCGATCAATTTCTTCGTCAACATCCATTTTTTGCGCAAGTAACACTAGCTCTTGTTCAACTCGGCTTGAATCAAGCTCAATTTTGGCGTCGGTGAATTTATCGGTGATCCGCTTACGCTGCCATGCAATGATTTCAGGCATAAATGCTTTTACTTTGTCTGACTGCTCAACAATACCTTCAAGGCGTTGTTCAATTAATACTTTTAAGTTTTCTCCCTCACTTGCCCGAGCATCAATAAAGTCTTTTAGCGCTTGTTCAAATCCTTCCAAAATTTCTTTTTGAATGTTGGTCATATCGGCTTCTTCAGCTTCCATGACACCAGGCCAGCGCATTATTTCTAAAGGATTTAATTGACTATTAAGTGTTTGTTCGTTTATCCAACCTGCGTGCTGCAGCAGTTGTTCAGCTAAGCCTTTATTAAGTGATAAATTGTTTTTTGCTGATGGGTTAGCATTGAAACGCAAGCTACACTCTACTTTGCCACGATTTAATTGTTTACGAAATCGCTCGCGCAATGCCGGTTCAATGCTACGAAATTGTTCTGGTAAACGGAAGTAAGTTTCCAAAAATCGTTGATTTACAGATCGAATTTCCCAAACTGCATTACCCCAATTACCTTTCACTTCAAAGCGAGAAAAAGCCGTCATACTATGGATCATATTGTTGTCCGTTTACTGAGTCTAAAAATTAAGGTAATTATGCCAAACGCGTAATCAGGTAGCTACTATATTTTATACGCTTAAAGAATGAATTTTTATTTATACGAGCGTTAATATAATTTCCATTTTTCTTTAATTTTTGCAAGTTGACCTGTGGTTACTAATTGTTGAAATGCCGTTTGGTATTTTTTTATCAATGTCGGTGACGTATCAATACTAAAGGCAATACTGAGTTTGTTATTTAAAGCGGCTACTTCGTTTAACCTTTGTAACTCACTAAAATCATAGCCAAGATTTTTAGCTCTGGTTTCTATGGTAATTTGTGTGGCAAGTATTAGGTCAACTCGATCAATAAATAACATATCCATGTTTTGTCGCTCGTTAGCAAGTTGGTAAATATTGGAGAAGCCTTGAGCGAGTAAATATTGTGCTGAATTCGAATTTCTAGAAACGGCGATCTTAAGATTTTTTAATGCGGAGACTTTATAGTTAGTTTTAGGGTAATGTTTTTTTAATCCCCAAAAATATAAGCGCTCTTCTTTAAGGGCGCCGATCCAATGAAATTTTTTATTTCTAAGCTTTGTATGTGCAATAGAGTAAATTAAAACATTAGGGTTATGAAGTGCAACTTCGTATGCCCTTGCCCAAGGCATTATCTGAATCTTAGGATGGTCTTCAGTTATTTTAAATAAAGCTTCAACGACATCGGTAGAAAAACCACCTAAGCTACCATCCGGGTTTTTAATTTGATAAGGCTCTAGAAGCTCGGTAACAACTTCAATGACTTCAGCTTTGCCATTAAACGGTACCAATAAAAGGAAAAAAGTTATTATTAAAATGGTGAGATAATTGTTAAATAATTTGATCATATATATTTTAAGTATCCGTAATATACTCGGTAGCAATACTATTTATAAACCTTAACCAAGATTTTTATTTTTATTAATATAGCTCATTTTATTTGAATGGGTGGTTATATTATTAAATTTAGGCATAAAAAAAGCAGCCTAAGCTGCTTTTTAAAATAAACGCTAGATATAGGTTAACTTAGCACAAAGTCTAAAATACCTATTGCTGCTTTGCGGCCCTGATCAACAGCTGTAACAACAAGGTCTGAACCTAGCACCATATCACCACCGGCAAAAATATTTTGTTTAGTGGTTTGTAATGCAAATTCGCTATTATCAGCGGCTAACACCAGACCACGTTTATCTATTTCAACGCCGGCATCTTTCATCCATTGTGGTGGACTAGGTAAGAAACCAAAAGCAATAACGACGGCGTCAGCTTCCATAATAAACTCACTACCCGCTATCGGTTCAGGGCTTCTTCTGCCTTTCGCATCCGCAGCGCCTAGTTGAGTTTTTACAAATTTAACACCACAGGCATTACCTTCTTTATCAACAGCAATATCAAGAGGTTGTATGTT
This sequence comes from Colwellia sp. BRX8-7, assembly GCF_014077275.1. Taxonomy (NCBI): domain Bacteria; kingdom Pseudomonadati; phylum Pseudomonadota; class Gammaproteobacteria; order Alteromonadales; family Colwelliaceae; genus Colwellia; species Colwellia sp. BRX8-7. Next base: position 174,462 of record NZ_JACGVP010000004.1, read on the forward strand.
AAATTGAAAGTTAACACCTTCTTCTTTAGCATTTTGAACCTCACGTGGTGAACCCGGCATATTGGCTTCGTCACGACGATAAGCACAGGTTACTTCGGTAGCACTTTGACGAATTGAGGTACGTACACAATCCATTGCCGTATCACCACCACCGAGTACAATGACTTTCTTATTTTCAAAACTAATAAAAGGTTTAGCATTTTCAGTAATTTTCATTAAGTTTTGTGTATTACCGATTAAGAAATCGAGTGCGGTATAAACACCAGTAGCGCCTTCGTGTTCAAAGCCACCTGTCATATCTGTGTAGGTACCGAGCGCTAAAAATACCGCGTCGTACTCTTCACTTAATGAATCAATGGTAATATCAACACCGACATTGACATTTAATCTAAATTCAATGCCCATGCCTTCAAAGATTTCACGACGCGTTTGAATAACATCTTTTTCTAGTTTGAATGATGGAATACCAAAAGTGAGCAAGCCACCTATTTGAGCATGTTTGTCGTAAACAACAGCGTCGATACCATTACGTGTTAGTACGTCAGCACAAGATAAACCTGCAGGGCCAGCACCAATAACAGCAACACGTTTGTTCACTTTTACTACGTCTGATAAGTCAGGTTTCCACCCTTGTGCAAAGGCAGTGTCGGTAATATATTTTTCGATATTACCAATAGTAACCGCACCAAAATCTTCGTTTAATGTACAGGCAGACTCACAGAGTCTATCTTGTGGACAAACACGGCCACACATTTCTGGTAAGCTATTTGTTTGATGACATAAGTCAGCAGCTTCAAAAATCTTACCTTCGGTAACCAACTCTAACCATTGTGGAATATAATTATGAACGGGGCATTGCCACTCACAATAAGGATTACCACAATCTAAACAACGATCTGCTTGGCCAGCACTTTGGTCAGTACTCAATGGCTGATAGATTTCAACAAAATTTATTTTACGTTGTTCAATCGCTTTTTTAGGCGGATCGATGCGTTTAACATCGATAAACTGATAAACATTTTTACTCATACTGTTTTCCCTTAATTCGCATTCTCGACACGACTACTGTGCTTGAACGCGAAGTTCAGCAGATGAACGACTACGATGACCTAATAAGGTTTTAACATCGGTTGCCGTAGGTTTAACTAATTTAAATCGTGGTGCGTAAGCATCAAAGTCAGCTAATATTTCTTGAGCGCGTGCACTACCTGTTTCATCAAAATGTTGGTTAATAATACCGCGTAAATGTTCTTGATGAATAGTCAGATCACTTATTGGTAATAATTCGATAGATTCGCTATTTAAGCGGACATCTAAATCACCTGATTCATCAAACACATAAGCAAAACCACCTGTCATACCGGCACCAAAGTTTACACCAACTTGCCCAAGAATGGTCACTATGCCACCCGTCATGTATTCACAAGCATGATCACCAGTGCCTTCAATTACGGCATGAGCACCCGAGTTACGCACCGCAAAGCGCTCACCCGCACGGCCACAGCCATAAAGTCTGCCACCGGTTGCGCCATATAAACAAGTATTACCCATAATCATGGTTTTATGGCTTAAATACTCAACACCTTTAGGTGGCTTGATGGTTAGCTTACCGCCAGTCATTCCTTTACCAACGTAATCATTGGCATCACCGGTTAGGGTCATTTCTAAGCCACCGGCATTCCAAACACCAAAACTTTGGCCAGCTGTGCCATTAAGATAAATTTTAATAGGAGATGACGCCATCCCTTGGTCACCATGATGACGAGCAATTTCACCCGATAATGATGCACCGACAGAACGATCAGTGTTTTGTATAGAAAAACGGAACTCACCGCCTGCGCTGTGTGAAACAGCATCAGTACAAGCCGCCAATATTTCTTTATTTAATACGCCTTTGTCAAAGGGCTCATTTCCTTCTGTTTGATAAAGAGCTGTATCAGCACCTGCTACAACAGGTGCAATAATAGGTGATAAATCTAATTTTTGCTGCTTAGCTGTTAAACCTGTCAATTGAACTAATAGGTCGGTTCGACCAATTATCGCTGTTAAGCTTTCGACCCCTAAACGGGCTAAAATTTCACGTACCTCTTGGGCAATAAACTTAAAGTAGTTCATTACTTGCTCAGGTAAACCTTTAAAGAATTTTTCACGTAAAACATCGTCTTGTGTTGCAACACCTGTAGCACAATTATTTAAATGACAGATACGTAAGAATTTACAGCCCAGAGTGACCATAGGCGCGGTACCAAAACCAAAGCTTTCTGCGCCTAAAATTGCCGCTTTAACAATATCGATACCAGTTTTTAATCCGCCGTCAACTTGTAAACGTACTTTATGACGCAAACCGTTAGTCACTAATGACTGGTGTGCTTCGGCTAAACCTAACTCCCATGGACAACCGGCATACTTAACTGAACTCAATGGACTAGCTGCAGTACCGCCGTCGTAACCTGAAATGGTAATAAAATCGGCGTAAGCTTTAGCAACACCAGAAGCAATAGTGCCAACACCAGGTCCTGAAACCAGTTTTACTGAAATAACCGCTTTAGGGTTAACTTGTTTTAAATCGAAAATAAGCTGAGCTAAATCTTCAATTGAATAAATATCATGATGTGGTGGTGGAGAAATCAAGGTCACACCGGGTACTGAAAAGCGCAACTTAGCAATTAACGGTGAAACCTTATCACCGGGTAATTGACCACCTTCGCCGGGTTTTGCACCTTGAGCGACTTTTATTTGTAGTACATCGGCATTAACTAAGTAATGCGGTGTCACCCCAAATCGGCCAGAAGCAATTTGTTTGATACGTGAATTTTTTACGGTACCAAAGCGGCGTTCGTCTTCACCCCCTTCACCTGAATTTGAATAACCGCCTAAACGATTCATGGCAATTGCCAATGCTTCATGAGCTTCAGGGCTTAATGCACCAATAGACATAGCGGCACTATCAAAGCGTTTAAACATTTCAGTATCAGGTTCTACTTTGCTGATATCTATGGCTTGGGTATCTTCTTTAAAGCCCAATAGGTCACGTAACGTTGCCACTGGGCGATTATTTACTTGATCGGCAAACAGGCGGTAATCTGCATAATCGCCAGATTGAACTGCTTTTTGTAAGTAAGTTACGACATCAGGGTTATAAGCGTGGTATTCACCGCCATGTACATACTTAAGTAAGCCGCCGTGATTGACTTTTTGATGAGCTAAAAAGGCTTTACGAGCAAGGTTAATATTGTCTTGTTCTATGTCTGAAAAATCAGCGCCTTGAATACGACTTGGTAAATCAGGGAAGCATATTTGCATGATATTTTGATGCAAACCAATCACTTCAAACAAACCTGCACAACGGTAGCTGGCGATTGTTGAAATACCCATCTTAGATAATATTTTCAACAAGCCTTTATTAATGCCATCACGATAGTTCATTACAGCTTGACGCGCCGTTAACTCAATTTGTCCTTGTTCAACTAATTGCTCAATTGTCTCAAAAGCAAGATAAGGATAAACAGCGGTAGCGCCTAAACCTAGTAACACAGCAAAGTGATGTGAATCTCTTGCCGATGCCGTTTCAACAATTATATTTGAGTCACAACGTAATTGTGTTTCAACTAAGCGTTGTTGTACTGCGCCAACTGCCATCGCTGCAGGTATAGGTAAAAACCCTTTATCAATTTGACGGTCTGAAAGTATTAAAATAACGGTGTTTTTATCACGAACTAATGTTTCGGCTTCATCACATAAACGAATAATAGCCGCTTCTAAACCTTCTTCTGTGCGGTAATTTAAGTTCAGTGTGTCGCTGCGGTAATGCTCAGGGGCAAGTTCACGTAGCTGCTTTAATCCGGTATACATTAAGATAGGTGTTGCAAACAAAATTCTGTCGGCATGGCCTGTTGTTTCGTTAAAAACATTATGTTCACGACCAATGCAGGTACCCAGCGACATAACATAGCGTTCACGTAATGGATCTATGGGGGGATTTGTTACCTGAGCAAATTGCTGGCGGAAATAATCATAAATTGTACGAGGTTGGCTTGAAAGTACTGCCATAGGGGTGTCATCGCCCATAGAACCCGTTGCTTCCATGCCATTTTCAGCCAATGTTTTCACAATTTGATGAATTTCTTCGTAACTGTAATTAAACATTTTATGGTATTGCGATAGGCCTTTATCATCAAAAATACGCTTACCAATAAGTTCGGCATCGAGTTGATGAAAGGGTACTAAACGGCGGATGTTCTTATCCAACCATTCACGGTAAGGATGGCGAACTTTTAGTTCTTCATCAATATCGGTAGAAGTGAATATTTTACCGGTGTAAGTATCAATGGCAAGCATTTCACCTGGGCCAACACGACCTTTTTCGACCACTTCATCTTCACCGTAATCCCAAATACCTACTTCAGAGGCAAGGGTGATAAAACCATCACGAGTAATAACATAACGAGCAGGACGTAAGCCGTTTCTGTCTAAATTACAGGCAACATGGCGACCATTGGTAACCACAACGCCGGCTGGGCCGTCCCATGGTTCCATATGCATAGAATTAAATTCGTAAAACGCTTTTAAGTCTTCATCCATTAACGGACTATTTTGCCAAGCAGGTGGCATTAATAAACGCATACCTCGGTATAAATCCATACCGCCAGCAAGGAATAATTCAAGCATGTTATCTAGTGATGATGAGTCAGAACCACTTTCATTAACAAAGGGCGCAGCATCTTGAAGATCGGGTAATAAAGGTGATTTAAAGATGTGGGTACGGGCACGACTCCACTGTCGGTTACCTTTAATTGTATTAATTTCACCGTTATGAGCCAAATAACGAAAAGGCTGTGCTAAATGCCATTGTGGAGAAGTATTGGTTGAAAAACGTTGATGAAAAACACAAATGGCCGTTTGCATGCGAATATCAGCAAGGTCTAAATAAAAGTTAGGTAAGTCTACCGGCATCATTAAGCCTTTATAGATAGTTACCAAGCACGACAAACTTGCCACATAAAAAACGCTATCTTCAATGCGTTTTTCTGCACGACGACGTGCCATAAATAAGCGGCGTTCTAAATCTCGATTTCTCCAGCCCGGAGGAGCATCAACAAAAACCTGCTCTATTTGCGGCATGTTATTGACAGCCGTTTCACCTAGCATAGAAGTATCAGTAGGCACTATGCGCCAGCCAATAAGTGTTAGGGTTTCACGCGCTAACTCTTCTTCAAGAATCTTTTTACTTAAAGCGGCTTGAATAGGGTCAGGATTGAGGAAAATCATACCTACAGCGTATTTTTTGCCAAGCTTCCAGTTGTTTTCTTCGGCAATAGCTCGAAAGAAGGTATCAGGTTTTTGCATCAACAAGCCACAACCGTCACCTGTTTTACCATCAGCAGCAATACCGCCACGATGTTGCATGCGATCAAGGGCATGAATTGCCGTTTTTACTAGTTTATGACTTGCTTCACCTTGTTGGTGAGCAATTAAGCCGAATCCGCAGTTGTCTTTTTGAACGCTGTGATCGTAAAGCATGATGTTATTTTCTCCTCAGGAAATAACCACTTGAGCACAGAGAACATGTTAAAGGAATAAAGTTATACAAATAATGCATAAATACTCTGTTTTCACTCAGGTGGAACCCTTCACATTAAACACTTATCGATAAAAGGTCAATCAAAATAGAGTATTTGCTCGTAGTTTTTGTACATTAGTGTAACTATATGTTTTTATTGGTTATTGCTTGTCTAGGTTGGTTTTGTTGATTTAATCGCCTATTTTTTAAGCTGTTATCAATAGCTTTTAGCGAGTTGAGAATGATTTTTGTTTACTTTGTTGTAATTTAATTACATTTTTATTTTTATGACGAGATATGCTGAGATATGTTAATTTTAGCTGTTATTCATCTTTTATTCATTGATGTATGTACAAGATGGTGGAGAATACGCTGAAAATTCATCAATAAAAAAGCCAGTAATTACTGGCTTTAATACTAACTTACTTTTTGTAATTGAATATCAATAGCTTAGGGTTGGTAGCCACCCTCAATGCCTTTAGTCGTAATACTTACCGCATCGTGGGCATGTAAAGATTCAAGGTGGTTGATACGTAGCCAAAAGTCGTCATATCCAGCAGTATTATTCATTGCGTGTTGTAAACGACGAGCGGCGTCTTCACAAAACATTAAGTTTTGACCATTCAGTAGCGCAAATTCTTGTTCATCTTCTCTTTTTACTGCGGCTTGAACGGGTGTCTTTAAAGAGCCTTCAATAATATCGACTAATGCAGTAATAGGGAATTCACTAATGTTGGCATTTAACTTTACTTTTAATTCAGCAACTGAGCGTTGACTATGAGGTGTAGCAACAATACCTTCAGTTGTACCCAGCCACTCATGAATTGAGTCTAAATCGGCTTCTTGGCCATTAAACTTCTCTTTAAAAGCTTTTTGGATTAACTGTCGAGCAAGGGCGGCAGAACAAGGACAAGTTGATGAATATCTAACATCAACTGCTAGCTCTATATCGAGTTTACCTTTATTTAAGCGACCGGTTAATGTTACTGGGTATGCTTTCCAGCCTTGCTTACCACTGATTAATGATTTTCTTCTTAAGTGATAGTCGAAGCGGAACTGCACTTTAGCATTATCGCTAAGATCGTGGTGACTACTGATAAAACCACTGAGTAAAGTGACCAAGCTTTGAAAGTCTAAAGTATTACTGGTTGAAAGTTCATCAAGCAGTAAATACAAGCGAGACATATGAATGCCTTTTGCTTGTGGTTCTTTTAAGTTTACAAACGCGTCAATAAAAGTAGAAACCATTCGCTCATTCTCACCTTGCGAAGCAACCATCATCGGCATTTCTATATTACTCATTCCAACCCAATCGAGGGTACCTTCGGTTTGAGCTGTGGTGTGGTTGGCGATATCAGGCATTAATGTGGACATTTCTACTCCAGTATTTCTAACACGCTATGTAAAGGGCTTTTTGAAACTTCAGTACATAACAAACTTATTAAGGGCGCGTATTCTAACGTATATTTCCTTGTAGATATAGCGACAGTTCTTTTTTAAGTTACTGAGCAAGATAACTTATTGAAACGCTCTGTATTCATATGGTTTTATGCTTTTCAAATGACTTTGAAGTAATCTAGATGAAAGGCATTTGTTTAATGACATCGGCGTTGATATTGTTACAATGAAGAAAATTACGCCACGATAATTATAATTTAAGGTAGGTTTTGTGAATTATACCGAACAGTTAGATGTTAATTTATTAGATGGATACTTGGATAGCTTAGGACAAGATATTGTGCAACAGATGTTGGACTTATATATTGAGCAATCAGTGACCTATATTGAAGACATTATCGATTCGATTGCACAAGAGTCACAAGTATTATGGCAAGAACGTTGCCATAAAATGAAAGGTGCAACTGGCAGTGTTGGTTTGTTAACCGCTCATGCTAAGTTGGTGGCAATTGAAAAATTACCCGGGCAATGGCCAGAAAAATCAGCCTTTATCTCTGAGTTGAATGAGATAAATAAAAATGCCGTTACTGCTTTTAAAGTATGGTTAGACTCAAAATAACCATGATTTAAGACAATTAAAAAAGGGGAAGCAATTATTGCTTCCCCTTTTTTAATTATTTATTGTTAAAGCGCGCTTAATCTACAGAGCCAATAAAACGATATCCTTCACCGTGAATGGTATTAATTAATTCAGCAGCGTCAGGTACCGATTCAAAATGTTTGCGTAAACGCCTAATCGTTACATCAACGGTACGGTCATTTGAGCGAAGGTCACGCCCGGTCATTTCTTTAATCAATTGCTGGCGAGTAACAATTTGGCCCGTGTTTTCAATTAATAAACGTAGAGCGCGATATTCGCCGCGAGGTATAGATAAAACTTGCCCGTCAGGTGCGGTCATTTTTCTTGAATTACCATCGAGTGACCATTTATTGAAAGTGATCACTGCTTTTTCAATTTCATTCTTTGTCTGACCAATTCGGTTAAGAATGTTTCGAGCTCGAATTGTTAATTCACGTGGGTTAAATGGTTTTGTTAAATAGTCATCAGCACCAATTTCTAAACCAAGTATCTTATCTATATCACTATCACGACCGGTAAGAAATATTAACCCTAGCTCGTTGTTGCTGGTTAATTCTCTTGCCAATAATAAGCCATTTTTACCCGGAAGGTTAATATCCATGATGACTAAATTAATGGTGTTTTTTTGTAATTGAGTATCCATGCTCTCACCGTCTGTAGCCTCTGATACTTGATAGCCTTCTGCTTCAAACAAGTTACGTAGGTTAAAGCGTGTAACATCTTCGTCTTCTACGATAAGTATGTGAGGTTTTTGCATGTTTTTTTTTCCATTCTTTATGTATTTAGCAATAATGTTTACGGTATGTTAGTTATAGCTGAAAATTATATTAACGCTATGTTACTAATGCTTATTTTGTTAATTATTTATACAATTATTAGTATGGTATAGAACCACTAACTAAAAAACAATCAAGTTTGTTAGTTTCTTCTTATTCAACAAATATTTATCAGCACAGCTTTAATCTTCTTTAATGACTTGTGTTGGGATAATAATTTTGAAATTAACCCCTTTTTCAATTTCACTAATAAAGGATATTTTTCCACCTAGTGCTTGTGTGACTAAATTATACACCAGATGTAAGCCCAAGCCACTGCCACCCGAACCCCTTTTTGTGGTGGTGAAAGGCTCAAAAATTTTATTCATAATAGAAGGCTCAATACCCCTACCGTCGTCCTGATAGTCAATAGTAAGCATATCGCTAGAAATACTAGTCTGTATGGTAATTACACCATGGTCTCTGTCATCAAAGCCATGATTAATAGAATTTTGTATTAAATTAATAATTATTTGATTGATAGGACCGGGTTTGCTTTTTATGACGAGTTCGTTTGGACAGTCCACATTAATAATAAAAGGTAACTTTTTAATTTGTGGGGCTAACGTTAATAATATGTCGTCAAACAAATTTTTAATATTGAATGTTCGTGCTTCCTCACTTGATTGGTCAACGGCAACTTTTTTGAAACTGGCAATTAATTCTGCAGCGCGTTTCAAGTTACGGTAAATAATTGCGGTATTTTCTTCACCTTCAACAAGAAACTTTTTCAATTGACTTGATTTTAAGGTTTTATCATCAAAAGCTTTTTTTATTTCTAATAAGCGATCCGATAATAATGTTGAAGCTGTAACGCCTAAACCTATCGGTGTATTTACTTCATGAGCGACACCGGCAACCATATCGCCTAACGAAGCCATTTTCTCACTTTCAACAAGTTGCCCTTGAAACTGATGCAATTTTTCTAATGTTGAAAGTAATTCATTATTTGAATCCTTCAAGGCTTGGGTACGTTTATTGACTTTATTTTCAAGATCTTTGTTTTGCTGATAAGTGAGTTGCTTGGCATCTGAGAGTTTAGCAAGTTGTGTTTCAGCTCTATTGAGTACAATGTTTATGTTGCGCGCTAGAATATCGAGCTCTTTAAAAGGCATTTGTTCAATGCGTAAATTGAACTGTTTATGTTTCGAAATATCTTGTACTTTATTTGCCATATCTGACATAGGAATGGTAATAAAGCGGTTGAGTATTATTGTTATTAAAAGCGTCACTAAAATAAGCATGAAAATAATGACGCTATAACGCAAGAACATGTTGTTTGTTATACGTTTAATATAGTCAGTACCAACTTGTATATAAACGTAGCCAACTTTTTTATCTTGCTGGGTAATGGGTACCATAAGCTCTATAATATAAGTACTTATCTTTACTGAAGATAACTCCATTATTTTATCTGTTTTTTCAAGTATAGGTGAGCTCATACTTTTATTATAGTTCGCAAAAAACACTATGCCTTCAGGCTCAGGGGACACTTTATAAATATGAACGTGGTTAATATAAGGGACAGATTTAAGCATGGATAAATAATGATCAGTTAACAGCATTTTATCATTAACAAGATTGGTGCTGCTGGCATTAGCGATAAGCTCGGCCCAATATTTTGTATTAGTCGCTGCGTCTTCTTTTGTATCTTCAATAAATGAATTAGCGATGATAAAAGAAGAAAGAGTAACAAACAATACAATGAAACCGATGATCATAATCATCAGTTTTTTCTTTAATGAGTGAATGCGTTTCATTTTTTCCATATATTTATAGTAACTTAAATTTTATATTGAGCAATTAAATTGAACAATGATAAAGAGAAAAACCCTTTTGCTTAGCTAAAATTTGTGTTCTACCAATCGCCTCTTCCATGATGGGTTGATAACGGAGAAAACTATTTGCCACCACAGTGACTTGTCCTTTCGGTTTTAAATGGGGTTTTATTTTTGAAAGGAATGTCTCTGTTGCTTGATAATTGGTTTTAAGGCCCTGATGAAAGGGTGGATTTGAAATAACGTAATCGTACTTACCTTTTACATCTGACAAGCTATCTGATGGAAAAACGTGGCCAGTTAAATTATTTAATTTCAATGTTGCTTGCGCTGAATATAATGCTAAGGAACTGACATCAAGTAAGTGTAACTTAATCTCAGGAAAAACTTTACCCAAGTAACTGGCTATGACTCCGGCACCACAGCCAAAATCGAGTAGCTCGCCGGTAATTTTCTTTGGTAAATTTTCCAACAATACCTGAGTGCCAATGTCGAGGCCGTTTTGACTGAATACACCAGGCAAGGCAACCACATCTACACTTGTGTCTTTAATCATAAAAGAATATGGCTTTAGCCAGTTGTCTAAGATAAAAGACTCTTGCGTCGCAAGTATATTGCTTGCGAATAATAAGCAATGGCGAGCAGCATCAATTTTTGCACAATCGCCAAGCTGTTGTTCGGTCAACTTTGCTAATGACTTAATACCGCTTTTATTCTCACCGACAACCAAAACTAAACATTCATTTGCTATCGAGTCTTTTATCATCGCGAGCATAAAAGTTAACTCGGCCTTACTTTTAGGAAACTGAATAATCACTAAGTCGTGGGCAGTCTTACTTTGATAATAGACATTAAATACCGCAGTCATTTGAGTGAGGTCTAATCGTTTGGCTTGTAAATGTGATTGATAATTCGTGTTATAACATGTCATCACTGCTTGAGGGTGAAGTGCATGGTATTCTTCAAAAAAATCGTCAATAGGTAAGTTGATAAATAATGGCGCTTTTGCTTTTAGTAAATCGGGATTACGCAGCAATAATTGATTGATGTTATCTAACAAAGTTATTCTCAAATAATTGGGTTATGGCATTCATAAATATATAACTTATACCCTAAATTAATTAACGGTATTTTATACGCTTAACGAAAAGATATGTTTATAATAGCCGCTATTCTACGTGAATATTATTATCATGTCAGAAAGGCGAATAATAAATTTGCAAATCACCATATAAAATTCAGGGAGTGGGTTATTTTTACTAAATTTTTTACTTGGTTTAAAGTGAAACTAATACGCAGTGATAAGCGTGCATGGTTATTAAAATTTCGCTATTTTACCGTCCCTAACTGGTTTAGAAAAACACCTGTCGCTGAAGTTTACTTAGCACTTAATGACCCTTATAGCTTTATGCTGATTCAAGTGTTACCAGAGCTAGAGCAACGTTTCAATATTCAATTTAAATTGTTCTTAGTCTATGAAAGTGTTCCAGGGGTAACTATCGATCCCAAATTAATGCGCACTTGGGCAATAAAAGATGCCAACTTTATTGCTGATCAATATCAATTGAAAAACATAACGCAACGACCGACTCAAGAATCACTCTTTACTGGTCAGCAAATGTGGCAGTTGCGACCTAAAACACTCGATAATGCTTGGCAACTCTTTCAACAGACTTGGTCGAATGATTTTGATTACTACTATCATGCTTCTACACCGGTAATAAATTATCAAATTAAAAATTTAATACGTTTAGTTAAACAAGGGCATTACTTACCTTCGTCTATTTTTATTGCGGGGCAATGGTTTGTTGGTATTGATAGGCTTGAACATCTAGAAAAACGTTTGGCTGACTTTGGTTTAGCAAAAGATGACAGTGTTGCTGTTTATCAAAAAAATAAATTAGTCTTTGCTGAGCAACAAGTGAAAGATAATGCAGCTGACATCGCTGACACGAAAATATTAGAAGCCTTTATTTCATTACGAAGCCCTTATTCTTACATTGGTTTATTACAAGCAGAAAAGTTAAGTCAGCATTATCAGATCCCTTTAAAGATAAAGCCGTTATTACCTTTGATTATGCGGGGGTTAACCACGACAGAAAATAAAGAACGTTATGCTGTTTTTGATGCCAGTCGTGAAGCTAAAAAACTTAATATTCCTTTTACCGGTATTGCAGATCCTTTAGGGCAAGGTATTTTTAATGCTTTTCAAATTTTTTCGTATGCAGAACAACAAAATAAAGAACTCGATTTTATTAAGTCTGCGTTTAAGGCCATTTATGTTGACGGTTTAGACTTATCAAATAAATCGGTAATCGAATCTTTATGTCAGCAGCATAAAATCAATTATCTACAAGCGTTAGAATATAATAATGAACATGACTGGCAACAATGGTCTGATACCAACCAAAGTACTTTAGATGGCATGGGGTTATGGGGAGCGCCTTGTTTTCGATTTCAAAATGTTATTTGTTGGGGGCAAGACCGCTTGGCACAAATTGAACAAGCGATCATTGTTTCATAAGATATAATATATCCGTATTATCTTCATTTAGAACACTATTGACTCAACATTAGAATAAATGTTCTAATGTTGCTGTCCTGAATTCAATAAAGTTTTGTTTTTTCAAACAAGCGAAACTTATGATAAAGGGCCAGAAGAGGAGCATTAACCAGGTAGTTATCATAAAGAGATCAAGCTCTAATGATTGGTAACGAGGGGGATTAATGCCGAGGTAAGTAATTTTTTGATAATTTACTTATCGGTTGTTTGGGTTGAATCCTAACAATTGTCACCAACTTGGTGGGGAGCTTCTGGCCTTTGTAAAGCCTAATGCTCTTCACATAAGTGATTGTTATCTTGGTTATTACAAACGCCTAAAAGTTCTCCGAACGAACAGAGTTCGAGAGAAATGAATCAAATAAAACTATCAAAAAAAATTAGCTTAACAGCTAACCCAACGCTTCATCATACTATTTTATGGACCGCATTAATTACGCCATTACTTGATGATGGTCAAATCGATTTTCCAAGCCTCAAACAATTAGCTATTAGTCAGTCTGACGCCGGTAATGGTATTGTCTTGCTAGGTAGTACAGGAGAGGGCCTGGCCTTAACATCGCAAGAGCAAGTTAAGATTGTTGAATTCGTTTGCCAATTATCACTAAGCGCACCTTTAATGGTTGCTGTTGGCGGTTATCAGTTAACCGAGCAAATTAATTGGATAACAGCTTGTAATAAATTACCTATTTCAGCCTACTTACTTGGTAGTCCCATTTACGCAAAGCCGGGTGTGATAGGTCAAACGCAATGGTTTAGTGCCTTACTTGATGCCGCCAACTTCCCCTGTATGTTATATAACGTCCCCTCTCGTAGCGGTGTTTCTATTGCTATTGAAACTTTACAGGCGGTGCAAAATCATCAGTATTGTTGGGCGTTAAAAGAAGCCAGTGGCGATTTAAATCAGGTACTCGCCTATCGCCAGTATTGTCCAGATATTGCCCTATATAGTGGTGAAGACGCCATGAAGCCTTACTTAGCACAAGCAGGTGTAAAAGGGTTAGTTTCGGTTTGTAGTAATGTCTGGCCGGCAGCGACTCATCAATACGTCGAGCTATCACTAGCTGGTGAGACTCAAGGTTTATTTCCACTTTGGCAAAATGCGGTCGATGAGCTTTTTCAGGTGGCAAGTCCCATACCCGTAAAAGTATTAATGCACCAAAATAAAATGATCAACACTCCCTTTTTACGTGCGCCGTTAACCCATTTAGAACTTAACGACTGCAACTCGCTGTTAGCATCAGATAAATTAATTAATCAATGGCTTGAAACTCAAGCTAAGTGATCCCTTTAAGTATTAACATGAGAATTTAAAATGAATTGGCAAGAAACATTAACACAATTAGAAGCAGGTACTGTTCGTGCGGCAAATCAAGATGAAGCAGGAAATTGGCAGGCCAATGTAGCCGTAAAAGAAGCTATATTATCAGCATTTAAAGCGGGCGAAAACATTGCTTTTGATGGCATTTATAAGGGGTTTGTCGATAAACATAATTTACCCGCGCGTGAGTTTACCGCTGACGATAAAGTGCGATTAGTACCGGGTGGTTCTTCAGTTCGCCGTGGTGCACATGTTGCTCCTGGTGTCATTATTATGCCACCCGCTTACATTAATGTTGGGGCTTTTGTTGATACAGGTACTATGATTGATAGCCATGCATTAATTGGCTCGTGCGCCCAAATAGGTAAAAATGTTCATGTTTCTGCCGCTGTTCAAATTGGTGGTGTTTTAGAACCGGTTGGTGCAAGCCCTGTTATTATCGAAGATGGTGCCTTTCTAAGTGCTGGTGTGGTCATTGTCGAAGGTATTGTTGTTAAAAAAGGGGCTATTTTAGCGCCAGGTGTCTCACTTTCAGCGTCAGTGCCTGTTTACGATTGTGTGAATGAAGTGATGCTTGAAAAAGGTGCTGATATTCCTGAACGTGCTGTAGTGGTGCCAGGAACACGTCCGGTTTCAGGGGCGTGGGCGAAAACGCACGGTTTAAATATGGCTTGTGCATTAATCGTTAAATATCGCGATGAAAAAAGTAATGCCTCGTTAGAACTCGAGTCTATTTTACGTTAAGCCCTCTAAGGTAAAGTAGGAATATCATGTCTGAGTTAGTAAATACTACCTATTGTTTTGATTCTCCTTCGGCGCTTGAATTAAGCGCTGAGTTAACAAAACAACAACCTGAAAGTAGCCAGCAAGAAGGTTACTTTGTTTATCATCTTGATGCGCTTAAAGCCCATTTAGCCGAACTACAACGCCAAGACGTCATTAAGTTATGGTTTGCGGTAAAAGCGAACCCGTTATCTAACATCATTAAAACCTTAGACGATGCAGGTTTTAATTTTGATGTGGCGAGCAGTGGCGAATTAAATCAAGTCTTAAAGCAAGGTATTACACCCGAACGTATCTTAAATACCGGTCCGGCAAAATCAAAAGCACAAATAACGTCGTTCATTAAACAAGGGGTTAATATTTTTGTTGCTGAAAGTTTGAATCAATTAATTTGGTTAAATGAAGCAGCTATTGAGCATGATGTTAAGCCAAGAGTGCTGTTGCGGGTTCAGTTGCAATGGCCAGAGGGTGAAAAAAACCCTTTAGGGGGAAATTCCCTAACACCATTTGGTTTGTCGATAGAGCAGTGGCAAAGCATTAAAGTCGTTAACTTTCCTGGTATTGAGTTGTGTGGTTTACATATTTTTCAATGGGGCAATATGCTCAGTAATGAAAAAATGTTCTCGCTGTGGTCACAAATGGTTGCACCATTAAAAGGTTTAGCTGATGACATAGGTATGCCATTAAAAATCTTAGATTTAGGTGGCGGTTTAGGTATTGATTATTTACAGCAAGGCAAAACACTTTCTTGGCAGAAAATTATTGCTGATCTGGCGATCATAAAGCAGCAGGCAGGTGCCGAAGAGTTATGGTTAGAATTGGGCCGTTTTGCGGTTGCTGAGTGTGGTTATTATGTGGTCCCCGTTGTTGATAGAAAAATGAATTATGGTCAAGAGCAGTTAGTCTTAGCCGCAGGTATCAATCATTTGTTAAGACCGGCGATAACCGAACAGCCTTTTCCTGTAAATTTACTACGAGAGTCTACACGCGAAAAACAGTTGTTTGATATTCATGGTCCGCTATGTACCAGTATGGACAAATTGGGTAAGTTGCCTTTGCCTGATGACGTATCTGTTGGCGATCAACTAGTATTTGGCTATTGCGGTGCTTACGGTTTTACTGAAAGTATGCCGTTTTTTCTTTGTCACCATATCGCTGCTGAATACGTGTTTAGTCAAGGGGCGTTGGTTGAAGTCAGAGCAGCACAACCAGCGGATTGGTATTTAAGATAGCGATAAATACTTCAGCTTAATGTTTAAGATAAAGTGAACAAAATGAATGAAATAAAAAAAGAAGTTATGCATGTTGGTGAAATGGCGAGCGGCGCAGCACTTACCGTTCCTGTTTATCGTATAAAAGGACGTACTGATGCACCCAGTGTTTATATTCAAGCGAATATGCATGGCGCTGAAGTGCAAGGTAATGCAGTTATTTTTCAACTATTAGAATTATTGAAAAACACAAAAATAAATGGCGATATTACCTTAGTACCTTATGCCAACCCTGTGGGTTGTAATCATAAAAATGGTGAATATACCCTTGGCAGATTTGATCCTATCACCGGAGTGAATTGGAATCGGATGTATCACTTTGATGAAAGCATCATCAAGCCGTTTGTTCGTGAATGTATTGGCAAAAAAAATCAAGTTATTGAAGCCAATTTTAAAAAGCTAATGATTGAAAGTATTGAAGAAAAACTTAACCATAATATTTATGGGCTAACGACCGGACAACGCATTGCTTATCAATTACAGCGCTTGGCGCATCAAGCTGACTACGTTTTAGACTTACATACCGGCCCTATTTCAAGTAAACATTTATACTGCCCTGAATATGCGCAAGAAAGCGCCCAGTACTTTGATATTCCACATACATTATTAATTCCTAATGACTTTGATGGTGCCTTAGATGAAGCAACATTCTGCCCTTGGTGGTCATTACAAGACGCTTTTGCTGAATTAGGTATCGAGTTTTCGATTAGTTCAGCGTCTATTAACAAAGAAAGCTTTACCGTTGAATTAGGCTCGCAAGAACAGATTGATCTTGATGTAGCCTTAGAAGATGCTAAAAGCATTATGAATTATTTACAGCATAAAAACGTCATCAACACTACTGAATACCGACCTAAAACGATGACACGTTATGGATGTTATTTAAAAAACTACAAAGCCTTTTATTCGCCAATGGGAGGGATGGTCGATTACTTGGCTGAATTTGGTCAACCATTAGCTGCGGGTGAACCGCTGGCGAGAATTTTGCGCATGGATAATTATGGTGACGGCGATCCATTGCACTATATTTCACTGGATAAAAAAGTCATTCCTATTTTACATTTTGCCTCGGCGAGTGTGAATCAAGGTACAGAATTATATAAAGTGTTTAGTGAGTATTTTGAGTTTTAATACTGTTTGAATTAGCCTTGATTTATAAATAAGGTATTGACAATACTACTGTTGCCAATACCTTTGAACTACTTGTTTTTTGCTCTTTTTGGCGAGATTGTTCGATACTCGCGCTAAGTTCTTTGGCTAAAGATTGGACTTCGGGTATAAAATCTTGCATTAACTGTTGTGAAAGTATGATTGAGTCTTGAATAATTAAAGGCATTTTTTTCGTCATACTTCTGCCAATATCTGAACGATAAAATGTTATTAACCCTTGTATTTCTGCTTCGGTAAAATTGCGGCTGTAGATGTCTATCATTGGCTCTTTAAAGCTATGCCAATTCATTTTCTCATGAAGAAGGGCATTTACTTTATCCATATATTTATTATCACATTATATGTTGTATAACACCGCTAATGCTTTTATGTTTTTAGCAAGACTTACATACATTAAGGCCTCTTAACATTCATTAAGAGGCCTTATTTTTTTATCAGAGAATTTTTTTATTTTAACCGCTACAGCTTCAAGTGTGTATTGAAGTAATTAGTCATCATGGTTTTAATGTGTAACGTTGTGCCACTGCCTTCGTACAAGCCATGGCTTCGATTCGGGTAAGACATGAAGTCAAACTGACGGTTGTGCTTAACTAATTCATTAATTAGGCGTTCAGAGCCTTGGTAATGAACATTATCGTCGCCTGTGCCATGAATAAGCAGTAACTTACCTTGCAAGTTTTTAGCATGGGTAATAGGAGAACCTTGTTTATAACCTTCGGCAAAGTCAGCTAATAAACCCGAATAGCGTTCTTGGTAAATAGAATCGTATAAACGTTGATCAGGCACTGGTGCTAAAGAAATACCTACATGATATTGCTCAGGATAACGGAACATCATATTTAAGGTCATCGAACCACCGCCAGAATGTCCCCAAATAGCAACATGGTCAGTATCAATATAGTCCCAACGATTTGCCATTGCTGTTAATGCATCAGATTGGTCACGTGAAGAAAGTACGCCGACTGCGCCGTAAATTGATTTGCGCCACTCTCTGCCTTTTGGTGTGCGTGTACCGCGATTATCAATAGAGGCTATTATGTAACCCTGTTCAGTTAACATTTGATCCCACATAGCTGCACTGCCACGCCAGCTATCAGTAACCGTTTGTCCCCAAGACTCTCCATAAACATAAAAAATGATAGGATATTTTTTCTTAGGATCAAAATCTGCAGGGCGAATAATATAACCGTCTAAAACGACACCATCTTGTGCTTTTACTTGAAAAAACTCATGATCTGTTTTTGGCAACTCAGCTAATTTATCGATTAATACCTTGTTGTCCATCATCATGTGTTTGGTTTGATGACCTTCAATTTTCACTAAACGTTTCTGCGTTGGTTGGCTAAATGTCGAGTGTGAATGAATCGCCCATTGCCCGTCTGCCGACATTTGGTAACTGTTAGTACCAGCAAATTCTTCAGGAGTGACCCGTTGATTACTTAAACTTCCATCAAGCTTGCTGCGATATAAGTAACGCTGTGCAACATTTTCAGGTGAAGCTATGTAGTACAACCAACCATTTTCTTCGTCGATGGTTTGAATGCTTATTACATCAAAGTCACCTTCCGTTAAGTTTAAAGCGGTTTTTCCGTCACGTGTTATGTTGAAAACATGGCGCCAACCACTGCGTTCACTAATCCATAAAAAGCTGTTGCCTTGGTTTAACCAGCGAGCATCGTCAAAGAAATCAAGAAAGGTCTCTTCTTGCTCTGTCATCACGGTTGTGACATCACCGGTATTAGCGTTAGCTAAATAAAGAATATTAGTGTCTTGTTTGCGGTTGACATGCTGTACCAATATTTGTTGACTGTTACCTGACCAATTCATGCGTGGAATATACATGTTGCGTGAGTTGTTGGGTAGATTGGCCCAGATAGTTTTTGTTGTCGCTAAATTTACTACGCCAACTTTTGGTAATGCATTTGTTTCACCCACTTTAGGGTAAGGGAATTTTGTGATGGTCGGGTAAAGTTCGTCAGTATTATTAATCATAATGAAGTCTTTACTACCACTGGTGTCTAACTGCCAGTAGGCAATTTTTTCACCGTCAGGGCTCCAGCGAAAACCATCCTTAATGGTAAACTCTTCTTCGTAAACCCAGTCAAATAAACCATTGATTTTTCCATCGCCAGCGTCAAATGTTAATTGAGACACCTTATTATTTGCTAAGTTTTCTACATAAATATTGTCTGCAACCACGTAAGCGACTTTATTTGCATTAGGCGAAAATTTTGCAAACATTAATGAGCTTGCTAAGGGGTTTTTGCCACCAAGTTGCATTAATTTATTGGTTTTTATATCTAATAACCAATAATCACCTCGACTGTTTGAGCGCCATACTTTTTTACTATTAGTATAAATAAGCAATTTTTGACGGTCGTCTGACCAAGTGTAATTATCTATATCTAATGGCTTTTCAGTGCCTTTAGGTGTCAGTTGTTGTGCCGAAATCAATACCGAACGCTTTAAGGTTTCAGGGTTATAAACAACGATGTCACGACCTATGCTGACTTCTTTGCCTTTTTCATCTGTTTTTGTTTTTGCTGATTTTTCAACGATGGTGTAACCACTACCGTCGGCTAACCAACGTAGGCGAGAAATATAATCTGAGCTAAATTCACCCTCTTTGTAAATACGTTCAACGGTTAACGGCGTTGATTTTTTAAGGTTAATGTTAGTATTTGTGGTATTTTCTGTGGAGATGTTTTGACAAGCAGCTAATGATACTGCAATAGCAGTGGTCAATGCGGTTGAGCATAGCCAACGAGTTATTTTTATTTTAGGCATAATATTTCCTTAATTTGCGTACAATCACTTTAAATTGTATACAATTAATTGGCAATGCTGTTGGTCGACTATTTTGTCACTTTTACCGTATTTAAATGATCGCTTAGCGGTTGAAAAAAGTAAATTTGACCTCACCTATTGCACATCAAAAAACAAAAGGTTGAACCATGGATAACGCACTAGAAATTTCTGGCTTAAAAAAAGTTTATAAAGGTGGTTTTACTGCACTTAAAGGTATCGATCTTACGGTTAAACAAGGTGATTTTTTTGCTTTACTTGGTCCTAATGGCGCAGGTAAGTCGACAACCATAGGTATCATCACCTCTTTGGTTAATAAAACCGCAGGTAGTGTTAAGGTTTTTGGCCATGATATCGATAAAGAACTTGAACAAGCCAAGAGCTATTTAGGTCTAGTCCCACAAGAGTTTAACTTTAATCAATTCGAAACCTTGTTAACTATTTTAGTTAATCAAGCCGGTTACTATGGTGTTGAACGTTCTTTAGCATTTAAACGCGCTGAAAAGTACCTGAAAAAACTCGATTTATGGGACAAGCGTAACGATGCAGGTCGTATGCTTTCAGGAGGAATGAAACGTCGTCTGATGATTGCAAGAGCGCTAATGCATGAACCGCAGGTACTTATTCTTGATGAACCTACTGCTGGTGTTGATATTGAACTTCGTCGCTCAATGTGGATTTTCTTACGTGAATTAAACAAGCAGGGTATTACGATCATTTTAACGACCCATTATTTGGAAGAAGCTGAAATGCTTTGTCGAAATATTGCCATTATTGACTCAGGTGTGATCGTTGAAGATACTGATATGAAATCTTTGCTGTCAAAATTAGACCAAGAAACAATCGTCTTTGATATCGACTCCGTAACTAATGCGCCAGAGCTTGATGCCTTCACTTGTCGGTTGATTGACGACCACACCTTAGAAGTTGATGTGAAAAAGTCGCAACTTATTAATGATATTTTTAGCCAGCTTAACGGACAAAATATTAATGTTCGTAGTATGCGCAATAAAAGTAATCGCCTAGAAGAGTTATTCGTCAGTCTCGTGGGTAGTGGGCAAAAAGTTAAACAGGAGAATAAATAGTATGTCATCAAAAAGTAATTTTATTGCTCTGAAAAGCATCTTATATAAAGAAATAAATCGTTTTATGCGTATATGGGTACAAACATTGGTCCCTCCGGCTATTACCATTAGCTTATACTTTGTTATTTTTGGTGAACTTATCGGTTCGCGCATTGGACAAATGGGCGGGTTTGATTATATGTCGTTCATTGTGCCTGGCTTAATCATGATGAGTGTCATTACCAATTCATACTCCAATGTCGCCTCGTCATTTTTTAGTGCTAAATGGCAACGTAATGTTGAAGAAATGCTGGTTGCACCGGTACCAAATTGGGTGATTGTTGCCGGTTATGTCGGTGGCGGTATGGCACGTGGTATGTTGGTGGGTACGATAGTGACTTTAGTCTCTTTATTGTTTGTTGATATTCAAATTCATAATATTTGGGTGATTATTGCCACGGTTAGTTTAACGTCAGCCACGTTTGCCTTAGGCGGTTTGATTAACGCTATTTTCGCTGGTAGTTTCGATGATATATCCATTATACCAACGTTTATTTTAACGCCATTAACGTATCTTGGTGGTGTCTTTTATTCAATCAGTTTACTCCCTGATTTTTGGCAAGGTGTTTCACAATTAAATCCTATCGTTTATATGGTCAATGCTTTTAGGTACGGATTTTTAGGCATCAGTGATGTGAGTCTAACATTAGCATTCTCTGTATTAGGGGCATTTATTATTACCTTATATGCGATTGCCATGACACTTATCACCAAAGGAATAGGGCTACGTAGCTAATGACTATCAATA
The DNA here is from genome assembly GCF_014077275.1 of Colwellia sp. BRX8-7. Taxonomy (NCBI): domain Bacteria; kingdom Pseudomonadati; phylum Pseudomonadota; class Gammaproteobacteria; order Alteromonadales; family Colwelliaceae; genus Colwellia; species Colwellia sp. BRX8-7. The sequence goes on from NZ_JACGVP010000004.1 coordinate 196,435, forward strand.
TCGATAAAGAGGATGTCAGCGTGACGGGTGATTCAAGAGTTATCATCACTAATCAACCTGGCATTCATGAAAAACTTGAAGAAATTGTTGAAAAACATTTACAGCACCGCTCACAAAAGCCTTTTCAAGCACATACCGAGCAAGCGTTTGCCGAAATGGATGCTTTAGTGAAAGCCCATCAAGGGGATATTATTTTAGACTCGTGCTGTGGTGTTGGGCAAAGTACACGTATTTTAGCCAAACAAAATCCGCAGGCTTTAGTGATTGGTGTAGATAAGTCAGCGCATCGCATTAATCGTAATGTTGATGAACTTCTCCATGACGATGGCTCTAAAATTGAGAATTTCCATTTAGTTAGAGCAAATTTGAATGATTTTTATCGTTTAGTTGACCAAGCGAATTGGCCAGTAAATAAACATTATATTTTGTATCCCAATCCTTGGCCTAAATCTAAACATATTCAAAGGCGTTGGCATGGTAGTGCGGTATTCCCACAAATTATTAATATTGGTGAACAAATTATTCTGCGCAGTAACTGGCGATTATACTTAGAAGAGTTTCAATTTGCTGCCGATGTAGCGGGTATTTTAGGTGATATTAGTGCGATTACTAATGAAGAGCCTTTAACGCCATTTGAAGCAAAATATAAAGCGAGTGGTCAACCTTGCTGGCAGTTATTGCTCAATCGTGAATATCTACCTTTTATTTAATTTTATTAACTATGCTGCTTAGCAAAATTGACAATAAGTTAGTGAAACTCGCTAATTTATTTAATGAGCAGTAAATAATGATTTTAAATTAAATTTGATTTTCATTAAAAATCAACTCTTTAACGTATATGGCTTAGATCTTGATTACTTTTTGATTAATGAGTAATAATACTCAATCAAAAAGGATATTGAAGATGAATAATTTAATTAAAAAGAATGTATTAATGATGGCGTTGAGTACTTTAGCACTTGTAGAATTAGCGCTAGTTTACGCAGCAACCATTATGTAGTGACTTTATTGCTGGACTTTTCTCTGGTAGATAAAAATAAAGTACAAGACATTTCAGTCATTTTTTATTAAAGTGCCGTTTTATGTTTACTTACCAACATGGTTACAGCGGCAAGGTATGACGACGAATAAGCGCACAGCAAAAGCGACTCAAGAGTCTTTACACAGTATTTTTACAATTCCGGAAGCACCTGATTCGACGTTGGGGCTGATCGAAAAAGAAATATCAGAAAATCTTGCTGGTTTTTTAGGTAATCATATTGCTGCTAAAGAACGTGCCTTAAGCGAAATTGAAAAAGATTTCGCTAGCTCGGCAATTCCCGAAGAACCTAGTTTTGTTTCTGATCATACTCGTCATATTTTAGATAAAGTTGTTGCACAATCAGTGCATACATCAAGCCCAAGTTTTATTGGTCATATGACCTCAGCTTTACCTTACTTTATTTTACCACTTTCTAAATTGATGGTGGGTTTAAATCAGAATTTAGTCAAAATTGAAACATCAAAAGCATTTACCCCACTTGAACGTCAAGTGTTAGGTATGATGCATCGTTTGGTTTATAAAGATAATGACCATTTTTATGAGCAATGGATGCACAGTGCTAACCATTCATTGGGTGCCTTCTGTTCTGGTGGCACTGTCGCCAATTTAACGGCCTTTTGGGTCGCGCGTAATAATTTGTTGAAAGCTGATGGTGATTTCAAAGGTATTGCACGAGAAGGCTTATTTAACGCATTAAAACATTATAAATATGATGGCTTAGTGATTTTAGTGTCTGACCGTGGCCATTATTCATTAAAGAAGTCTGCTGATATCCTAGGGATTGGTCAGGACAGCGTGATATCAATTCCTACCGATGGCCATAACCGCATTGATTGCCAGAAATTGCGTGAAAAATGCCTTGAGTTGAAACAAAGAAACATCCGCGTATTAAGTATTGTTGGCGTTGCTGGTACAACAGAAACAGGTAACATTGATCCATTAGATAAAATGGCTGATATTGCTGAAGAGTTTCAAACACACTTTCATGTTGATGCAGCATGGGGTGGCGCGACATTATTATCAAATAAATATCGTCCACTGCTTAAGGGTATCGAACGCGCTGATTCAGTAACTATCGATGCTCACAAGCAAATGTATGTGCCTATGGGGGCAGGCCTGGTGGTGTTTAAAAATCCGGCTTCTGTGGCTTCTATTGAACACCATGCAGAATATATTTTACGTAAAGGTTCAAAAGATTTAGGCTCACATACCTTGGAGGGTTCAAGACCCGGTATGGCGATGTTGGTTTATGCAAGCTTACATATTATCAGTCGACCTGGTTATGAAATGTTGATTAACCAAGGAATTGACAGAGCACGGTATTTTGCAGAACGCATTAATCAGCATGCTGACTTTGAGTTAATAACTGAACCAGAGTTATGTTTATTAACCTATCGCTACAATCCAAAAGCGGTGCAAAACTTATTAGCAAATAGTTCAGCAGAACAACAAGATAAGATTAATTATTTACTCGATGACCTGACTAAATTTATTCAAAAACGTCAACGTGAAAATGGTAAATCATTTGTTTCACGCACGCGTATTGAAGTGCAGCGTTATCAAGGTCGTAAAACTGTGGTTTTTCGTGTTGTATTGGCGAATCCATTAACCTCCAATGAAATTCTTAATGATGTGCTAGTCGAGCAACTTGAATTGGCTCAAGAAAGTGAAACCTTTCTACCTGATTTGTTGTCTTTAACTTAGCTTATATTTTGTAATTCTGCTTGAAATGTTTTACTTATACTTTCGTTGTGTAAGTTATTTCTTTCGTTTTATTATTTATCTCCCTAAAAAAAATTATCTAACTCACTGTTAAGTAAAGTTATATATATTTTTAATGAATTTTTGTTCTATAAAGTTTCATTTAGATCTATAAATGTTATTTTCTTTATGAAAGTTGCTGTGTAATAATTCATGCACGATTACATTTTGTGGTGGTAATAATTATGGAATACGACATGAGAAAAACTCCAGTAGAAGTATCTGAACACAATCACGCTGACATTTCATCGGTTCAACAAGCCTTAATTGAAGCGCAAAAAGAAATTTTAGAATTGCAATCGCAAATTCAATGGTTAGAACGCTCATACGAATAAATTTTTGTCGCGTTTTAGCACAGTAAATACTAAAAAGCCGAACGTTATGAAAATAACATTCGGCTTTTTTGATCTTTATTGATTAATACGAGCAGTAAATAATTATTACAGGAAAACTTGTAAATTATCGATTAACCTTGCTTTACCACAATGGGCAGCGGCGAGGATCACTAATTCTTTATCATCTTTATTGGCGGGTTGCAGTGTTCTTGCATGACAAATATCAATATAGTCAGTTTTCATACCGGCATTATTAATCAAATGTGTGGCTTGTTTGATCAGACCACTAAAGTCGTGATCAGACTTTATTTGCTGTGCTAGCCATTGAATGTTTTTTGCAAGTGCTGGTGCGATTGCAAGTTGTTCCGGCGTTAAATAACCGTTTCTCGAACTCATTGCTAAGCCACTTTTTTCGCGAACCGTATCGACAGCAATTATATCAATAGCCATTGAAAGGTCTTCAACCATAGTTTTTATCACTTGGACTTGCTGATAGTCTTTTAAACCAAAACACGCGATGTCTGGTTGTACTAAATTAAACAGTTTACACACAACCGTTGCAACACCACGAAAGTGCCCTGGACGGCTTTCTCCACAGTAACCAACAGATACATTGGGCACATCAACATAAGTCTGCTTATCTAGCCCTTTAGGATAAATCATTTGAGCTGATGGAATAAAGAGTAAATCAGTATTAGCAGAGACTAATTGGTGTTGATCGTTGTCGAGCGTGCGCGGGTAATTGTCAATATCTTCATTGGCGCCAAATTGCATAGGATTAACAAAGATACTGGCAACCACTTTGTCTGCGTGGCGATGAGCCTCTGTTACTAAAGCTATATGCCCAGCGTGTAAATTGCCCATGGTAGGGACAAACGCTATTTTTAAACCTTGTTTACGCCATTGAGTGACTTGTTGGCGTAATTCGATAATCTCATTTACTATTTTCATATAGGGTATTTTACAATCTATTTAACAAAAATATGTTCGTCACCAGGGAAATTTCCATCGGAGACTTCGCTAATGTATAACTCAATGGCTTTTTTAATGTCACCAGTATCGATCAAAAAATTACGTGAAAACTTCGGCATATAGCTACAGGAAATACCCAAAGCATCGTGCATCACCAAGATTTGACCATCGGTATCTTTACCTGCACCAATACCAATAGTTGGGATTGAAACAGCAGTAGAAATCGCTTTACCTAAATCACAAGGTATACATTCTAAAACTAACAATTGCGCGCCAGCCGCTTCAAGTAACTTAGCGTCGGCGATCATTTTATCTGCTTGTGATTTTTCACGGCCTTGTACTTTAAACCCACCAAATACATTAACAGATTGTGGTGTTAAGCCCAAGTGAGCACAGACTGGGATACCGCGCTCTACTAGGCCTTTAATTGTATCAACTAGCCATTCACCACCTTCCATCTTTACCATGCTTGCACCGGCTTGCATAAGTTTTGCCGCGTTAGTGAAAGCTTGCTCTTTAGTGGCATATGTCATAAAAGGCATATCACTAATGATGAGGGTGTCAGTAACACCACGCTTTACCGATTGTGTATGATAAGCCATATGGTCTATATCAACAGGTAATGTGTCATCTTGGCCTTGTAAAACCATACCCAATGAGTCGCCAATTAAAATAGCGTGAATACCCGCTTGATCGAATAGTTTTGCAAAACTTGCATCATATGCGGTGATGGTAGAAATTTTTTCACCTTGCTGTTTCATTTTTAGCAAAGTTGATGTGGTTATCTTAGCCATATTTAGTCCAAAATTTTTAAGGTTTGAGTAAATACTCAGAGAGCGTATTTGAGTGGGCGTACTTTCGCATAATTGTTAAATTAGCGCAACTTGCTATGAATTTTTAACCCATTTGTCGCAATAGCTTGGCTTAATGCTAAAACAGGCTTGCCATTGGGGAGTGTTAGCTTAGGTGATAACTCTGCAAGCGGTAGCAAGACAAACTCACGAAGCTCTAAGCCATAATGAGGCACGGTTAAGCGTTCGTGGTTAATGGTTTCATTATCGAATAAAAGCATATCTAAATCGAGAATACGTGCTCCCCAGCGATTATCTTTTCGAACACGACCGGCATTATTTTCGATAGCTTGTAATTCGTTGAGTAAATCTAAAGGATTGAGGTCAGTTCTTAACAAGGCAACAGCATTCATATAATCAGGTTGGTCTTGTGGTCCCATTGGGCGGCTAAAATACAGCGAAGAAACACCGTCGAGTGTGGTGTTTTTTATTTGTGTTAAGGACGCAACTGCAAGTTCTATCTGTTTTTGAGGATCAGACAAGTTACTGCCTAATCCTACATAGACTAACGCCATTAATCAGTACTGCTCGACTTGTCTTCGCGAACAACCCGACGTTTTCTAGGACTTCTTCGGCTGCTAGTTCGTGATTGGGCAATACTTTTTATCATCAATTCTTGCGTGTTGTGGTCATTCACTTGAAAGTCAGTCCACCACTTTGCTAACTCTTCTAATGCTGGGTTTTCTGGTGTTGCTTCTATTTGGGCTCTCAGTAAAAGAAAATCATATCCCGCACGGAATTTCTGATGTTCTAACGCCTTATAAGCACGTTTACCATCTCTACGACTTAGCTTATCTTGCAGGATCCATATGTCTTTCATTACTGCCTGAAAACGTTTAGGGATACCTATACTGCGCTGTTGTTCAGACATTATTTCGCTTAAAGCAGCAAAAAATACATCTTGGGGTGACAGCTGTGGTTGTGCACTACGTAAACGCTCAACATGACTTTGCAGTGGATACCAAAGCATAGCGGCAAATAAGAATGCTGGGGTGACGCGTTGTTCATTATTAATGCGGCTATCGGTATTTTCCAGTGCTTGAACGATAAAACGTTCAATATGTGGATGATTGCCTTTACTTAGCATTTGGTCGGTTGCTGGGAAAAAATAGCGAAATAAATCATACTTTCTTAACTGCTGAAAAGTAAGTTGCGCTTTGCCGGCAATAAATAACTTTAAAAATTCTTCGAACATTCTTGCCGGAGGTATGTTTGCCATTAAAGGAGCTAATTCAGCAATTGGCGCTTCTGTTTCTGGGCTAATGGTCATATCTAGCTTAGTGGCAAATCTAATTGCACGTAGCATACGAACCGGATCTTCACGATATCGTGTTTCAGGATCACCAATCAAACGGATTAATTTAGCGTTAATGTCGCCAATACCGTTAGCAAAATCATGAACTTTAAAATCTTTTGCACTGTAGTAAAGTGCGTTAATGGTAAAGTCACGACGTTCAGCATCTTCTTCGATAGAGCCATAAATATTATCACGCAGTAACATGCCGTCTTCACTTTGTTTTGAAGTCTTTTGGCAACTTTGCTCTTTCTCTGGCGCATTTTCATGGTGGCCACGGAATGTTGCTACTTCAATAATTTCACGGCCAAAAACAATATGAGCTAACCGGAAACGGCGACCTATTAATCGACAATTGCGAAATAAATCTTTAATTTGTTCAGGAGTCGCATTGGTCGCTATATCAAAGTCTTTTGGCTCTAAACCCAATAATAAATCACGTACACCACCACCGACTAAATAGGCGTCATAGCCACCACTATTTAAGCGGTAAAGCACTTTTAAAGCGTTGTTGCTCATTTTCTTACGAGAAACATTATGCTGGTCGCGTGTTAAAACAGTAGAGCCTGAGGTCGGCTGAATTTTAGTTGAGCTTTTAGCCATTTTTTTAGAGGCTTTACCTAATACTCTTTTACACAAGTTGATAACACTTTTGATAATACTGGCCTTGATTGGATAATGTGGGAAGTTGAAACATCTTGTAATGCTACGTTTCAGTTTTTTATTGGCTACAATAATATATCACGGGGCAATAAAAGAGAATATAAAACGTTTGAAAATTCAACAAACACCCGTTTTACTTGAATATTACTGACAAAATGCTATTTCTTGCTGCTTAGGGATCGCATCTGTAGACCAGTTTTCTATCGCCCACTCTATTATTTGCGTGGCAGAATTAGCATAAAGGTCTTTGGGTGGATGTTGCCCTAGAAAATTAAGGGCTGCGATTAAGGAGGGTGTTGGATTGTTATTATCAATGGCAGGGGCTTTGTTTTGTTTACTGAGTTTAAAACCAGTAGCATCAACGGCTAATGGAATATGGCCAAACTGTGGCGCTTGATAACCTAATTGTTGATAAAAACTTAACTGCCTTACTGTCGGGTCGAGTAAATCACAGCCTCGAATAACATGGCTAATATTTTGATAAATATCATCGACCACAACAGCAAGTTGATAAGCAAATAGCCCATCTTTTCTGGCTAAAATAAAGTCTTCTTTGGCAAGCTGTTGCGGACAAAAATAATCACCTTGTATTAAATCATGATAGTGATAAATACCGTGGAGATTACGTAACCGCGTAGCACTATTTGTTTGCGGATGATTTTTATTTCTGCACTGACCTTGATAAACCCCACCCTGGGCCTTGATTTCAGCGCGTGTACATTGGCAGTGGTAAGTGAGTTTTTGCTCTGCTAATTGTTTTAAAACGTCACGATATAAATCACTTTGCTGACTTTGATATAAAACAGGTTCGTCCCAGTGGAGTCCATAAGCATCCAGTGTTGTTAAAATTGCAGCACTGGCGCCGAGCATTTCACGGGGTGGGTCTATATCTTCAATACGAACTAACCATAAACCTTGCTGATTTTTTGCATGTAAATAGCTGGCGAGTGCGGCGATTAAAGAACCAAAATGAAGGAAACCCGAAGGGGATGGAGCAAAACGGCCACGATATTGAGTCGTAGATTTACTCAAATATTGTGGCCGCGTAATATTAATTTTGTCGTGATTCATATAATGAATACGTTAGCGTAATATCATTTAATCAAGCAACTAACCTGCTAATTGGCGTTCTTTAATCTCAGCAAGTGTTTTACATTCAATACATAAATCAGCAGTTGGGCGCGCTTCTAAACGACGAATGCCAATTTCAATACCACATGAATCACAGAAGCCAAATTCATCTTCTTCAATCAATTGTAATGTTTTTTCAATTTTTTTAATGAGTTTACGTTCACGATCTCGTGTGCGTAGCTCTAAACTGAACTCTTCTTCTTGAGCTGCTCGGTCAACCGGATCAGGGAAGTTAGCTGCTTCGTCTTGCATATGCATAACTGTGCGGTCAACTTCTTCGCGAAGCTGCACTCGCCAAGCATCAAGAATTTTCTTGAAATGCTCTAATTGAGCAGCGTTCATGTACTCTTCGTTGGCTTTCTCTGCGTACGGCGATACGCCCGCTAATGCTAAAATACCTAGTACTTTTTTGGCTGGCATGCTTATTCTCCTAAATGCTACATCGACCTACATGGCGAAGTTGTTGCTCTTTCATTAAAAGCTACACCCGTGGTTGCAATTGCCAATAATAAATAGACCTGAAATACCCAGTCTATATTGCGTTGCACGAATCATAATTCAAGGCTTTCGTTACAATTAACTTAAAAAATAATTATTTTTCTTTTAAATCAAACGGTTGTGGGTTCGTTCGGAAAAGTGGAAATATTTTTGTATACTATTTTTTAACAATTTATTTTTGAGCAAGCTTTTTTAACAATTTTTGTTAGGGTGAGTCAATGTATTTAACTCTTTTTTTTGGTTAATCCGTTACATTTTCCGCTAATTTTACCGGCAAGGCGTCGACCAAAGTCATTTGAATGTTGCTGATATCTTGCTTAAAGCTTACTTTGTAAGCAATAACCTCAACACCCTGCTCCTTAGCCTGTGATAGAAGTTCTGCATATTTAGCGTCAATATGCTGTGCGGCCATAACGCTGTCAATCCCACTATGAAGTACAGCAAATAACAAAATAGCTCGATGACCTTGTTGTTTCATTTGCATGAGTTCACGTAAATGCTTCTGGCCACGAAGCGTGACTGCATCAGGAAAGTAGCCTTGCTTACTTATAGAGCCATCACCTAGCAGGGTAACACTTTTAACTTCTATATAAGTTAACACATCGTTTTCGTCAGTAAGTAAGAAGTCGATTTTACTATTTTCATCACCGTATTTTACTTCTCGTTTTAACGTTTTATAGTTGTGCAGTTCATTAATTGTTCTATTAGTCAGTGCTTCTTCAACTAATTGGTTGGCACGTAGGGTATTTACACATATGAAATGATCATTTTGTGTTTGGGTGATTTCCCAACTGTAGGGATATTTACGTTTTTTATTATCTGAAGTACTATACCAGACAGTATCTTTTTCTGTCGCACAACCGGTCATAGCACCTGTATTGGCGACATGAAGCGTTGTTTCAGTACCATCTTCTAATATGATATCTGCAAGGAAACGTTTATAACGTTTGATTAAAATCGCTTTTTTAAGATTTATGTTCATTGGAAAAATAAATGATAAGTTTTATTAATGTTACGTTATGTACTGACAAACCGCTAACTTTTGTTAGTGGTACTTAATTGGCCAACAATACTCGCTAAAATTATTGCAAAGTTAGCCGTTTTTTCTAAAGCCAGTCTTTTACTTCTATGTTAATAAGCGTAAGACTAAACTTGTTGCAGACAGTGCATTTGGATTAGAAAAGGCGTTAAAAGATGGTAGTTGTGATAAAAAATTCCATAGATATTTTGGTGTTGTCGTTAAAAAGAACAACAAGAAAATCGCAATATTATACCGTTAAATAATCCATTTTCCCTGCTGAACGCCCTTGTCTAAAGCTAAGGTTTGGCTAGGTTTACATTAATTAAATAACTACTTTTTAAAAAGTATCGGCTTTGCTTGATGATAAGTATAAACTAAGTCGTATTAATTTATGATCTTCAGGATAGTTTATGACCCAAGTAACAAATATTCATTTATCAAAGCAAAGTAGTAGTAATAATTGGCAAAGTGACAACCTTGTTCAGTATGTTGATAACGAACTTCATATCTGTTTGAAAGATTCAAGTGGTAGCCCCTTAAGACAGATTCAAAAAGCAGCACGTAGCATTGAAAAACTTGGCGTTAAGCATGCACGTTTATCTGGTGATAACTGGCAAGCTAATACTCAATGGAGTTTTGCACTCGGTTTTACTTGTGTTGGAAAATTAACTAACGTTGAATTTACCGGTAGCAGCGAATGTATCAATAGTTTGAACGACAAATTAGCTGTTTTTGCCTGGAGCCGTGATTTAATTAATCAAACACCTTCTGAGCTATATCCGCTTAAATTGGCTGAGTTAGCAGCAGACTATATTAATGCTCAAGCACCTGCTTATGTCACCAGCAATATTATCTCTGGCGATGAATTGCAACAGCAAGGCTGGGTTGGCATTTATAATGTTGGTAAAGGCAGTATTAATCCGTCGTGTTTATTAGAAGTTGATTTTAACCCAACAGGCGATCCTGATGCGGCTGTATCTGCTTGTTTAGTCGGTAAAGGTATCACTTTTGACAGTGGCGGTTACAGCTTAAAGTCAAACGCAGGTATGTTTGACATGAAATGTGATATGGGCGGTGCTGCAGTGGTTGCGGGGGCTATGGCACTAGCCATTAGACAAGGTTTAAATAAACGCGTTAAGTTATTTTTATGTTGTGCTGAAAATATGGTCAGTAACGATGCTTATAAGTTGGGCGATATTTTAACTTATAAAAACGGTGTAACGATGGAAGTCGCAAATACCGACGCTGAAGGTCGAATAGTACTGGCTGACGGTTTATTAGCAGCAAGCGAAACTAAGGCGCCTCTTATTATTGACGCAGCAACACTAACAGGTGCGGCGGTAATGGCTACTGGTGGTGAATACAATGCTTTATTTACTTTAGATAACCAAGCTGCAGAGCAAGCGAAAAAAGCCGCAGAGCAAGTGAATGAGCCAATATGGCAATTTCCTTTAGCCGCTTGGCATCAAGATAAATGTCCATCTGAATTTGCAGATACGGCAAACAGTCGACCTGTACCGGGTGGCGGTGCTGGCGGTGCAAGTAATGCTGCGGGATTTTTATCTAGATTTGTCGACAATGAAGGAGCAGGTTGGTTACATTTTGATTTAGCGACGGCTTATAATGGCAGTAGCACTAGTCTATTTAGTGCCGGAGGGACTGGCTTAGGTATTGCCACGATCGCTGAGTTAATTAAGTAATTTTTAATGTAACGTGTTAATCGATATAAAGCACAATAATGAACATTATTGTGCTTTTTTGTTTAGGCATTTATATATTTACATTCTTAGCGGTTATTTACCTGTTTTAGGCTGGCGAACGAAATATAACAATATGGCTTGAAACGTTTGTGATAGAGTGACTATCAGCTTGTTACCCGACCCTATTTCATAAAAATTAAAATGTCTGTTTCTCCATTACCCATAGAAAACATCAAAGCGGAATTTCTTGATGCATTAACTCAGCATCAAACTCTTGTACTATCTGCTCCGCCAGGCGCGGGTAAATCAACAGGCCTACCGTTATGGCTATTAGCACTTGGCCAATTTAAAGGTAAAAAAATATACTTACTTCAACCTCGTCGTTTAGCGGCTAAAACAGTTGCTTGTTTTTTAGCAAAGCAGATAGGTCAGCCGGTCGGGAAAACAGTCGGTTATCGGTTGAAAAATGAAAGTAGGGTATCTGAAAATACTCAATTGGAGGTCATCACTGAAGGTATATTCACCCAAATTATTCAGCATGACCCTGAGCTTGAAAATTGTGCTTTAGTGATCTTTGATGAGTTTCATGAAAGGTCACTTCATGCAGATTTAGCTTTTGCATTAGCACGAGATACACAACAAGGGTTACGAGACGATTTAAAAATATTATTAATGTCAGCAACGTTAGCGACTGCTGAATTACTCAAGCAATTACCCGACGCCGTTTCTCTTGCTAGTGAAGGTCGAAGTTTCCCTATTGATGTTAGTTATTCGCCAGTAAAAAATAGCCGATTATGGCGTGAACACGCGGTTAATATTTGTAAGAATGCAATAAACTCGCACCAAGGTTCAATATTGGTTTTTTTACCCGGTATCGCTGACATTCGTTTTCTTGCTGAAAAGTTAGGTGAGTTATTACCCAAGCATTTTTTATTATGTCCATTATATGGCAACTTAACGCTTGCGGAGCAACAACAGGCAATTTCGCCTACCGAGCAAGGGCTTCATAAAATTGTTCTAGCAACTAATATTGCAGAAACGAGTTTAACTATTGAAGGAATTGATTTAGTTATAGACTGTGGTTTAGAAAAAGTCGCCATCTACGACCGGCAAACGCTGACAAATCAGTTACAGCAGCGTAATATTTCTAAGGCCTCTGCAATACAGCGTATGGGACGTGCGGGTCGAATGATGGCAGGTAAATGTATTCGACTTTACAGCGACGAAGATTTTCAGCGCAGGAACGAACAAAGTGCCAGTGAAATTCAACAAGCTGACTTACTTCCTATGGTTATAGAGGTTGCACGCTGGGGTGTTAAGCAATTTAATGAACTACCTCTGATAGAACTTCCGGCAAAACTACTCGAAACTCAAGCATGGCAAGAATTACAAAAGCTGCAGATACTTGACGATAAAAGAAACTTAACTCCACTTGGCAAAAATGTTGCTGGTTTTGCTTGTCATCCACGTTTTGCTAAAATGATTGTGAGAGCCTCAGCATTAGAAAAAAAACATCAATACTTAGGATTAACAAACCTCGCCGCATTGTTAGCGTCATTGCTTGAAGACCGAGATATATTTCGTGGTGAACGTGCATTTACCGATTGTGACTTACGTCACCGTTTGAGTGAGTTAATTCAGCAATCAAACAGCAAAAAATATCAGTCATTTTTCCTACAAACAAAAAAACACTTACAAAGAATTAATGAAGTTTCAGTATCGAATTTATCAAGCTTACCAGTGGAATTAACCGGATTATTACTTGCTTTAGCTTATCCCGAGCGTATTGCTAAACAACGGGCACAATACGGCCATTTTTTAGCTGAAAATGGTAAAGGTCTTATGATCAATGAGCAAGATGCGCTGGCGAGTGAAGATTATATTGTGGCTGCTAATTTAGCTGAATACCAACAAAAATTACAAGTAAGACTTGCTGCACCGGTTGATATTAAACAGCTTATTAATTTGAGAATTATCGCTGAAAAACAAATAAAACAACTTAATTACGATTCGAAAACCCAACGTATAAGTGCTAAGCAGCAAACAGTATTTGGTGCTATTGTCTTGTCAGAAAAGCCCAGTAATGAACAAATAAGTGATGAAGCACTAGCTACTTTATGGCAACAACAAATTGAGCGAAATGGTCTGTCCTATCTTCATTGGCGCGAAGCTGATCAAAAATTACTCAGTCGTTGGCGTTGGGTTAATCAAACTCAGCCGCATTTAAATTTTCCTAATGTTGAGGAAAGTGATTTATTACAACACTTAGCGTTATGGTTAGTTCCTTTTATTGGTGCGATTAAAAATAAAAACCAGCTAGATAAAGTAAATTTATCATCGGCATTACTATCGTTACTTGATTATAACCAGCAAAAAACCTTCGCTCGTATTGCCCCTGAGTATTTTGTTGGCCCAACAGGAAGACGTTGCCCAATTCGATATAGTGTCGAGCAAGCGCCAATTGTTTCAATGCCTATGCAAGAGCTTTATGGCGTGAGTGTTACCCCTAAGGTTGGCGATGATCAACATAACAGCGATGTTTCCTTGATTATTGAGCTGCTATCGCCGGCAAAGAGACCTATTCAAGTGACACAAGATCTCATTGCTTTTTGGCAAGGAAGCTACAAAGAAGTACAAAAAGAGATGAAAGCAAAATACCCTAAGCACTTTTGGCCTAATGATCCCGCTAATGCAAAGGCGACTAACCGCGTTAAAAAATATATGTAATGAAGCATTAGCTTTATTAACTGATGAAAATACTATTTAAAATGACTAATAATGTGAAAAAAGAAACCAAAGAAAAGACTGCTACCAGAGCCTCTCGGGTAAGTTGGTGCTGGCATACTGCTTTGAAATTGTTCATTACCTTTATATTTTTATTTAGCTTTTATGCGGTTTACCTCGACAGTAAAGTGAAAGATAAATTTGAGGGGCAACGGTGGAACATTCCCGTGCAAGTTTATGGCAAAGTTGACAGTTTCAAAGTTGGCGATAATGCTTCACTTGTTCAACTAAAGCAAAATTTACTTTTGTCTGGTTATCAGAGAAAGCAACAGGCGCTCAACCCGGGTGAATTTGCTTTATCAAAGACGACGCTGATTGTTTATCGTCGCGCTTTTGATTTTGGCAACGGTAATACGCACGTAGAGCGCTTCACTATTAATATTGCCGGTAACAAAATACTTTCTTTGTTTAATGAGCAAGGAGCTATTGAAAGTTTTTCATTTGAACCTTACTCACTGGGGCGATTAGTTCCTGAAAACAAAGAAGATAGGGTGATAGTCTCACTACAAAGAGTACCAGAGCAACTTATTGATACCTTACTATTAGTTGAAGACCGTGATTTCTATTTTCATGCGGGTGTTTCCCCATTAGGAATTTTTCGAGCTTTAGTGGCTAATATTCAAGCAGGGAGAACGGTTCAGGGAGGGAGTACCTTAACACAGCAACTGGTTAAAAATATGTTTTTAACCCGTGATAAAACACTCTGGCGTAAAGTTAACGAAGCGGTTATGTCGATTATTCTGGAGCTTAGATATAGCAAAGATCAGCTACTTGAAGCCTATATAAATGAAGTCTATTTAGGACAACACTATGCTAATGGTATTTATGGTTTTGGCTTAGCGGCTAAATTTTATTTTGGTCAGCCGATCCAATCTTTAACGATTGAACAAATGGCCATGCTTGTTGGGCAGGTCAAGGGGCCTAGTTATTATGATCCTTGGCGTCACCCTAAAAATGCTAAAAAGCGACGAGATCTTGTTTTACGGTTGATGTATCAAAATGAACTGATCTCACAAAAAAACTATCAAGCGGCAGTCGTATCACCTTTATCTATTCGTAAAACTCGCCGTTTAGCCAATAAAAAGTTTCCTGCTTATTTACAATTGGTCAAAAAAGAACTTTCTGAAAAGCTTTCAGCGTTCCAACAACAAGCGGGTGTTCGAGTTTTTACAGGCTTTTCAATAACAGCACAAATGAATGCAGAACAAACGATAGCTAAGCATATCCCTGAGTTAACAATACTAAACAAAGGCGAGTCCTTACAACTTGCCATGGTGGTTACCGATATCAAGTCAGGTGAAGTAAAAGCCTTAGTTGGCGATAAAAAAGCGGGTTATGCCGGATTTAACCGAGCATTAGATGCTAAACGTCCCATCGGTTCATTAGTAAAACCCGCAATATACTTGGCCGCTCTAGAGCGTTATCAACAATATAACTTTGCAACCTTATTGAACGACGAACCTATTGTACTTATCAGCGATGGGGGCAAAGAATGGCGTCCAAATAATTATAATGGAAAATTTGAAGGCAAGGTAAGCCTACATGATGCTTTAGTTAGGTCGTTAAACGTGCCAACAGTGAATTTAGGTATGCAACTCGGCTTAGAAAATATTGCCAATATCTTTCACTTGCTAGGTTATCCCGAAGATATCGTCACTCGCCCTAGTATGTTATTGGGCTCTTTAAGTTTATCACCATATGAAATTAATCAGCTTTATTTATCTATAGCCAATCAAGGATTTAAGAGTAATAGTCATGCGATTGACCGTATTATCTCGGCACAGGGCGAAACTTTATGGCAATTTGAAGCGCCAGACGAGCAGTTGTTCTCAACTCAAGCTATGTATTTACTTGACCATGCTTTATCACAAGTAACCGAAGTAGGAACGGCTAAGTCGCTTACTTGGCGTTTAGATGGGGCAGCAGTAGCAGGAAAAACAGGTACCACCAATGATCAAAGAGACAGTTGGTTTATTGGTTATGATAACCAAAACTTAGTGACGACTTGGCTAGGTCGTGACGACAACAAACCGACCAACCTAACAGGCAGTAGCGGCGCTTTAGTGCTATTTGCACAGTTTATGAATAAAAACGGTGTGGTTAACAAAAGTCGTTTAATGCCTGAAAATATTGCATTAACTAATTTTGAATCTTCCAGTGGTATCGCCGTCAGTATCGAGTGTGCTGAAATGATTAGTTATCCGGCAATAACGACAGGTCTTTTAATAGAGCCGCATTGTTTAGGAAAAAAGCTGATAGAAAAGAAGAAAAAGTTATCTTGGTTCGAACAACTTTTTACTGATTAGCATAACAGGTTTACTAATGTATCTTGTTTTTTTATCATGCCTTTTCTTGCATGTTTATTATACAGATACTATTGTATAAAAAATTAGCTGGCTCATAGGATTGCTTGTTAATCATAAGGGATTGATATCACGTATAAAATTAATACGCTGGATCTGATATGAAGCATCGTTTAAGTTTTGGCTTTTATAATATATTTGCAAATAATATTATTGAAGTAACCGCTGATGAAGGCGTCGAAATGACACTTGAAATGGTTGAGGAATGCCATGAATTTGTGCATGAGAACGTAGAAGGGGATTTTGCCCTGTTAATCAACCGCATTAATAACTACACCTATACTTATGAGGCGAAACTTTCAGTCGCATCTTATGAAGGTTTGAAAGCGCTTGCCTTTGTTTGCTATTCTGAAAAAAGTGTCTTAGTGACTAAGAAACTGCAGGCAAGTCGTTCATTTGATCAATGGAAATATCCGGTATTTTCAGGTTTAGAATTAGGTTGGCAACAAGCTTATCATTGGCTTGAAAATGAATTACTGGCCGTTAAAGTAAATTAGCGTCACCGTTAATAAAAAGGGATAGCCATCGGCTATCCCTTTTTATTTTAAGGATGGTCTTGTTAAAAATTAACATCCTTGTGCGTCAACGAGCGTGGTTTAGTCGCTAAACCACGCTAATTTTTACATTATAGTTGAGCAAAGCACTTATCAGCAGCGGCTAACGTTAATTCAATCTCTTTATCGGTATGAGCCATAGATAAAAAGCCAGCTTCATAAGCTGAAGGTGCCAAGTAGATGCCGTTTTCTAGCATTAAGTGGAAGAAACGTCTGAACTTATCTGTATCGCAAGCGGTTGCTTGTTCAAAAGTAGTGACAGGCTCTGGTGAATCTGTAAAGAAAAAACCAAACATTGCACCAGCATAGTTAATGCTTAATGACACGCCATTGCGCTCGGCTGCTGCTTTTAAACCCATAGCAAGCTTTTCAGTTGATGCACTCAATTGCTCGTGTTTATCACCGATGCTTAATTCATTTAATGCCGCTAAACCGGCAGCCATAGCGATAGGGTTACCCGATAAGGTACCTGCGTGGTAAACAGGGCCAATAGGTGCAATATAATCCATAATCTCTTTTTTACCGCCAAACGCACCGACAGGCATACCACCACCAATAACTTTACCTAACGTCGTTAAATCAGGAACAATATTGTAATGTGCTTGAGCCCCACCTAATGCAATACGAAAGCCGGTCATTACTTCATCAAAAATCAATACACTTTTATGTTCATCACAAACGTCACGTAGACCTTCAAGGAAACCTTCTACCGGAAGAACACAGTTCATGTTTCCAGCAACAGGTTCGACAATAATACAGGCGATTTCATCTTTATATTTAGCAAAGATTTGTCTAACTTCGTCAATATTATTAAAACTAACGGTTAATGTGTGCTTGGCAACATCAGCAGGAATACCGGGTGAATTTGGCACCCCCATGGTTAGTGCACCTGAGCCTGCTTTTACTAATAGCGAATCAGCATGACCATGGTAGCAACCTTCAAACTTTAAGATTTTATCACGTCCAGTGTAGCCACGAGCTAACCGAATTGCGCTCATGGTAGCTTCTGTACCTGAGCTGGTCATTCGAATGCGTTCCATTGACGGTACTAGTTCACGTACCTTCTCTGCCATAGTGATTTCTAGCTCGGTAGGTGCGCCAAAACTTAAGCCATTTTGAGCAGTTTCAATAACTGCTGCTAAAATAGCCGGGTGGTTATGGCCTAAAATCATTGGTCCCCAAGAACCGACATAATCAATATAAGCTTTATCATCGGCGTCATAAATATATGCACCTTCAGCGCGTTTAATAAAACAAGGCGTACCGCCAACACCATTAAATGCACGAACAGGCGAGTTTACGCCACCGGGAATAATTTGTTTTGCGCTGTTAAAAAGTTGTTCTGAATGGTTCATAAATTGCCTACTTTGTTAATTATAATACGACTAACATTAAATAAACTGTTGTCGCTTATATACTTAAGAATTATTTATTTGTTGGTGTACCAAGTCACTGGTTTTTCAAATTGGCTGAGCTTATTTTCAACACCCAGTGTTAAGGCAAATAATGCCATACGTACCAGTACACCATTTTGGGCTTGTCTAAAAATAGCTAGGTTGTCTAAATCATTTAAATCACTATCAAGCTCGTTTGCTTCAGGGCGAGAATCGCGTGGTAAGGGATGCATTATCACAGTATGTTGCTGGCAAAACTGCTGATAAACTTCTCTATTTAAGCTGAAATGACCACGGTACAAATTAGCTTCGTCTTTACTGGCAAAGCGCTCTTGCTGAATGCGCGTTTGATAGATGATATCGCACGATAAATTATGGTCAATTTTATCGGTAACCACAACTTGATGTCCGGCATTGGTTAAGGATGAGATTATACTGTCGGGCATGTTAAGTGCGTCAGGAGATATCATCGTTACTTTCATGTTTTTATATAAGCTGAGTAATTTTGATAATGAATGTACGGTTCTCCCGTGTTTGAGATCACCCATTAAGACAATATTTAAACCGTCTAAAGTTTTGTTATGTGGCGCCATTTCAGATTGCATGGTAAACAAATCAAGTAAGGCTTGTGTTGGGTGTTCATTAGCTCCATCTCCGCCGTTAATAACCGGTACACTACTGCCTTTTGAAAACTCTTCAACTGAATACATCGTGGGATGTCGCATCGCAATAATATCAGAGTAGCCGCTAATAACACGTGCCGTGTCAAAGAGAGATTCACCTTTACTCAACGATGAATTTTCTTGTCCAACGGTCTCACGAACAGCACCACCGAGAAGGTTAAAAGCAGCACCAAAACTGACTCGAGTACGGGTACTGGGCTCGAAGAAAAGATTGTTGAGAATTGCGCCATCCAACACATGACAACGCTTCTTACGCATAGCATAAGGCGCCATTAGTGATGAAACTTCTAAAATACGAGAGATAGCATCGCGATTAAGCTGCGAGACAGAAAGGATATGACTTCCTTCAAACTTCATCATAAAAAGTTACCTAAAATTATAAGACTGCGACTATTTTTGATGCAGGAATATAGCACAATTCAGAAATGTTGAGAATAGATTATCGCTGTTATTCAATTTCTGTGTGTCTAAATCAAAGCGTTCAAATTAATTAATGAAAGCTTCTTATGGGCTATAAACCAGAATATGAGCAAAGATAAGCCATTAGAAAGGTTTTAAATACACCAAATATAATATGGCGAGCAATATAAGGACGGGAAATTCATTAAAAATTCGATAAAATTTTCCTGAACGTACATTTTTATCTTCTTTAAAATCTTTAACTAACTTAAAACAATAACCATGGTAAGCGAGCAGTAAAATCACTAAAGTTATTTTTAAGTGCAACCATTTTGAAGCAATAAACCAAGCGTACCCGTAATAATAAATCAAGGCTATGCCTAAAGACACGGTTAACACAGCGAAAGGTGTTACAAAATATAACAAACGTTTTTCCATACCCTTTAAATGCTCGGCGACTTCAATACTAGAGGTTTCAGCATGATTAACAAACAGGCGTGGTAAATAAAAAACACCAGCAAACCAAGCGACCATAAAAAAAACATGGCAAGCTTTTAACCATAAAAGAGTTGTCATACTGTTGTTTTTCCTTCTAATAAATAACTTCTGATCTGTTCAAAAGTAATAATACCTAAGATCTCATTAGGATCATTATCATAAATATAAACACCACCATCTCGCTGTTCAATCAGGGCTAAATAGGCTTCAGCTAAAGTTGATTGGCTTTGCAAAGGTAGTAGCTGTAATTGTACTATTTCAACGCGCTTAGTGCCTGGCTCGTGTTTTATTTTTAACCATGAAAATGTTGAGTAAGGACTAAGACTTTCTGTTTCAGGTGCTACTTCAATAATAACATGATTTAACAATTCAACATTCTTCAATGCCCTGAAAACTTCCAAAGAACATTCTTGTTGATAAACGCTAATATTTTCCTGTAAAACGCCTAATACACCGATACGCTGCAATGATTTCTCGATGGGAGATTTTCGATATTTGAGACCCTGCTGCTCAAGTTGCATAACAAATACCGATCGGTTGTTGAAAAACTGCCCTGAAAAGACACAGGCAGTGGTGATAACTATCATTGCTGGCACAACAACCTCTAACTGATTTGACAACTCGACTACCGTTAATAATGCGGCAAGGGGAGCGTTTAGTGTTGCTGCTAAGAACCCCGCCATACCCATTAAGGCATAATCACCAGCAAAATTTTCTCCGGGTAGATAACCCGTAGCTAATACTGAAACACAGGTGCCTACAATAGCACCAATACCAATAATAGGACCGATAATACCACCAGGAATACCTAGGCCTAAAGCGGTAATGGTCATCAAGATTTTAGCGAATAAAACCCCAAGTAATAATTGTAAAGGAATATTATTTTCTAAGGCAAACGTTATTACACTTAAGTCTGTGCCCATAGCAAAGGGTACAAAGAAGCCAAGTATGCCAGTAATTAATGCCGCTAACATAATGCGTGGCACAATATGAATCGAGCTCGAATATTTTATAATAAGGACTAAGTATCGGTTAAAGCCATAGGCTAATAACCCAAGTATTAACCCTAATATAATCAAAACAGGGTAATGATGAAAACTGAGGGATATTTTACTAAAATATCCAAATTCATGGGCAGGCCCCAAAAGGCTTCGGGTGATCATTGACCCCGTAATAGAAGCGATCATTACAGGAATAAAAATATGCACTTTGTATTCGCGTAAAATAACTTCCATAACAAATATAACAGCGGCAATGGGGGTATTAAAACAAGCGGAAATACCTGCGGCAATGCCACATGCACAAAGTGTGCGTATGGTATTAAAAGGTAGATTTAACTTGTTACCTAAATAACTACTACAAGCGGCTCCTAAATGTATAGCAGGTCCTTCTTTTCCAACTGAGAAGCCTGAGGCTAATGCAATCACACTGCCGAAAAATTGATTTAACGTATTGCGAAATGGAATAATGCCATTAGCTACTTTTAGGCGATGTAATACAAAAGGAATGCCGGTACGTAAATACTGGTAGCCGGTTAGCCAAGCAAAAAATAAAATGACTAATCCGCCTACGATAGGCAAATGGAAACGACTTAAAGCATCTAAGCTGGTATAATTATCTTTTTGGACTAAATAAAAGCTTTGAACTGTCTCAATGCTGTAGGAGAATAGCACAACTAAAAGTGCTGATGCAGTGCCACCTAAAGCGGCTAACAAACAAAGTTGCCAGGAAGTTCTCGGTAAGGCTAAACGTTTTCTAAGTAAAGAGAGCGATATCATAATAATGAAAGGGTGCACCTTTTATTGTTTGAGCCTAAAAATATTTATTAACTCGTTGGATATCATAATACTTTTCAAATGAATTGGTTAGCAAAAATAAATCTAAATACGGTTGTTGTGCGTTTAGGCGCATTCCGTTCCGCCCTTTTACTTCTTCTCGTGATTGTTATCTGTCTTTACAGTGGCTATCGTGTTGGGAATTTTTATCATGGTTATCAAGTTAAAACGTTAGCACAACAGCAAACGCGATTGAGTAAACTCTATGAAAAAAATGTTCAGCAAAATAGTCAGATTAATACCCTTGAAGTAGAGCTAGAAGTTGAACGTATGGCTAATCAGCACTCCCAAGAGCTTTTAAAAAGCATGGAGTCTGAGCATTATGAAGTAAAAAAAGAATTAGCTTTTTATGAAAAAGTGATGGCACCAGAAAAAACCGCTGATGGATTGGCTATTGATCGAATGATGATCCATCCAACAGCCAGCCCACATCATTTTCGTTTTCAAATTGTGTTAATGCAACAGCAAGTACGTAAGCGTTTTGCTAAAGGCTATGTCGATTTTACTTTATTGGGAAGTTTAGATAATAAGCCAAGCGAATTAAAGTTAAGTAATATATCGGTATCTACAAAGAAAGATTTATCCTTTAGTTTTCAATATTTTCAAATTGTTGAAGGAGAGTTCACTCTTCCTGAAAACTTTCTACCCGAAAAATTAGCGTTAGCTGCTATTTTGCCAAAAAATAGATGGCAAAAATATCAGCGAATAGATCAGAGCTATATCTGGAATGATTTATTAAAAAACACTCAATAATGACAAGTTTTTTTTAATTATTCACGCTATTCCTCAGTAAGCTTTTCCATAAGTGCTATAGCCGCAGCTCTGTTAGGAAGTGTACTTTCATTTTCTAACGCAGCCTTTAGATATTTCTTTGCTTCACCCTTGCGATCTAATTGATATAAAGTAACAGCTAAGTGATACTTTATTTCAGCATTGTTGAAATCTTTAACAATAACTTGTCTAAATATAGGTAGTGCCAAATCTGCTTGTTTATTTAGGGTATAAGACCAAGCAAGTGTATCCATTATTGCGACATTATCAGGTAATATCTTGTCTGCTTTTTTTGCATACGTTAATGCCTGAGGGAACTGCTCCAGTTTAATGAATACTTGTGCGGCATTATTCAACAAAATTGGCAGTTCAGAAAACACCTCAATTAAATCTTGGTATTTTTTAGCAGCACTCTGCAGTTGATTTTTTGCGACTAGTGTATCGGCTATTGCTATTTGAGAGGTAATGTCTCTTGGGTTTTCTTTAACCCAAAGGGTCAATAAATCAAGCGCCTTTGAAAATTGTTCTTGTTGTTTGTATACACGATATAAACCATAAACCGCGGGTCGGTTTTGACTTTTTTTCAAGGAAGCTAGAAATATTTTTTCTGCTTCGGCTAGTTTTCCTAATTGTAAGTATAAGTTACCCTCAAGGTTGTTTAAAAAGATAATATTAGTACTTTTTTTGGCTATACGCTTTAAAATATCGAGCGCTAACGTTTCGTTTTTTTGTTGCAGATAAATATCAAACAACTTTAAATGGGAGTCAAGATTTTCAGCATTCCATGAAATTGATCGTTTTAAGCTGAGTGTAGCGCCTTCAAAATCTGAGCGTGACAATTGTGCATCAGCAAAAATATTATAAACATTTGATTTATCATTACTATTTTTAACCGCCAATTCGAAAGTACTAAACGCTTTTTGGTATTCTTTATCTGCCATGTATAAATTAGCGAGTGCTAGATAAATACTTCCTGCTTTGTTGTTTTTGTTTAAAAACTCACTGGTTAAGGTTATCGCTTCTTTCAATTGGCCAAGCATAACTTGTATTTCAATAATATTTATTAATGCATTGGGGTTAGTATTATCAACACTGTAGGCTTTTTTGTAGGCTGATAACGCTTCATTATTATTGTTGGTTAGGCGATGTATATTACCTAGCTCAATCAGTAAAAATGAATTGGGTTCTGTTAGTTCAACGATTTTCTTATTTATTTTTGTTATCGCTTTTTCTGGCTGTTGTTCTATAACATCGATTCTTGATAAATGGACAAGTGTCCTAAGGTTGTTAGGGTTTAACTTTAGTGATTGTTCTAGTGATTCTTTTGCTAGTAGGTGCTGTTCTAGTTGACCTAATAAAATACCTTTTTTTAAGTGCAAAACGCTATCATCACTTTGTAAAATTAACGCAAGGTCTAATTGCTCTAGTGCCTGTTCAAACTGATTGTTTTGTTGGAAGGCCTCTGCGAGCAGCACAATAAAACTTATATTAGCATCTATTGATTTTGCTAATTGAAGGTGAGTAATAGCTTGTGGGAACTTTCCTGTTAAAATTTCTAACTTTGCTAACTCAAATAAAGGTTGGGGATCTTCTTTATCACTGTCAATAACATCTTTGAGGTAATCTTCAGCAAGTTGTAGTTCTCCTAATACGGTATAGGTCTGACCAAGAAGCGACCATGTTTCAACGTCGTCAGGGGTTACTAGCTTAGATTTTACTAATAATGTTTTTGCACGAAAGGGATTATTTAATGCGAGTTCAATTTGAGCGGCTAACTTTAACGCTCTTATATCGTCACTAATAATAGCGATATATTTTTGCAAAAAATCTTGAGCCTTTAAATTTTCTTGTTGCTGAAAACTAATCACACCCGCTAAATAAAGATACACGGGATTCTGTTTCATTATATCTTCGGGTAATCCCATTAATACGGTATTGATATGAGCGGTTGTTTTATTAACTTCTTCAGTATTACCTAAGGCACTGTTTGCAATTATCTTTAAATAATTTGCTTTCGGCTCATTGGGAATTTCTGTGATGATTATACCAAGGTCGTTTAAAGCAAGTTGAAAATCACCCAGTTCAATATATAAACTGGCTCGCGTAAGTAACGCAGGAAAATCTTTATTGTTTAGCTCAATAACTTGTGAAATTATTTTTAACGATTCAATCCGATTGCCAGCTTGCTGTTCTATATTAGCAAGCATTGTCAAAGCGATATTGTTTGTTGGCGATGAAGAGAGTGCTTTATCAATATAGGCTCTTGCTTGGAGCATATTTCCATTAAGCAGCTCTACTTGTGCTATGCCTAATTGGGCTTTGATACTACTAGGCATATACTCTAAAGCTTCTTGGAATAAAACTTTTGCTTGCGCTAAGTTATTCATCGCTATAAAAGCACGTCCTTGCAATACGGCAACTTTACTCAGTTGTTGTTTTTGAGTTATAGAAGCCATTGGCGCATTAATTACTTTTTTATATTTTTGCTGTAAAAGATAAGCTTCAAGCATTAACGGCAGTATTTTACTTTCATCGGCATTCTTTTCTTGGGCGTTTTCTAGTTGATTTTCTGCCGAAGCGCCATCACCCATAGCAATATATACTTCGGCGAGTAATACCATAGAAGGTAAATGTTCAGGATCATTTTTTAAGGCATTCTTTAAATGAATAATTGCCGCATTGAGTTCAGAAAGGTAAAAGCTTGCTAGGGCATCTTCATAAGGTTTATCTGCGTTTTGATCGGGCAAAGCCAGAGCATGCGAACTCAGCAATAAAATTGTGCCGGAGAGTAAGGCTAAAGTCGTTTTTACCAAAGAGGCCATTTAATTATTTCTCTTATGAAAATCAATTGCTAAGGATACTAGGAGTCATTATGAATATCTAGCAGATCTTTAATTGTTTAAGTTGTACATTTAATAGTTGTCGATATTTTTTACACTTTTAGGTAAAATAACCGATATATAAAATAATATAATCCTATGCACTTAAAAATAAAGGGCTTTTTAATCTTGGCTTGAATATTGAATTGGGTGGGGTCAATAAGTAAATAAAATTTATACATAGTCTTGTGTTTTTATTACACATGTTATTTATGCCAGTATTTAGAAGTAGGTTTAAAATATGAAATGTTTAAAATGGATTGCAATCGCTGCACTTTCAGTATCAAGTATTAACGGGTTTGCTACAACACTTACCGCCGAAAACATAATGAATCAGTACACAGATAAAGGTTATTCTGATATTCAAGATAATTATATAGGTAAAGGTCATAGTAATGACATCAATGGTAAATCTTATCTATATGACGTTGACCAAATGTTTGTTTCTCGTGTCGGTACCACACTATCTGTTGATATCTTTACTGCATTTTACAACGATATAAATAGAGACGGCATCAGGCTTGGTGATTTGTTTATGGCTGCTGATAATAGTTTTAACAGTACTGGAGAATCGCCTTGGGATCCCCAAGGAAATACCTCAGATGACAGCTTTACTAGCGCTGCAGCTAATTCAAATACCGGCACAAATTGGAACTACGTTTACGATTTAAGTGGTGCACGTAATTCTAATTCAGGAACTGGGCAATTAAAGTCGAATTTTGGTGCTAATCAAGTTGTTTCTTCAACGACTCTTCATGGTAACAGTGCCCGTGCTGATCAAGCGGTTATGCTTGCTGATAATAATCATACTGATAAGATTCATGATTCATCTTCATGGTATGCAGATACTTCTTATAGCTATGCTAAGACCGTTGGTGGAACATGGAATGGCTACGGTAAGGTGAGTTTTACCTTTGACGTTACTGGAACTGCATTAGCGACAGCTAATCAAATTGCCTTTCGCTGGGCAATGACCTGTGCTAACGACATTATTGAAGGTGTAGTTTCTTTTGCTCCACCTACAGATACTATTGCAGTGCCGGAGCCACAAACATTTGTATTAATGTTACTTGCTATGTTTGGTCTTATTTACCGTAGAAAAATAACTCACTAATTGACCATTAGCTACTGACCCGTTAGTGGTTTAATTTATGCGCTATATTTAATTATATAGCGCATTTTTTGTATATATTTCAGATTAAATTCTTCTTCTTGCTGATAAATTTTACTATCTCAGACAATACTTGACTAAATTAGTCAAGTTTAAGATAATACACGCGAGACACTCCCGTAACATCTTTGTAAGTAGAGCAATATGTCAACTCCCGAATTACCAATAAAATTTTCCGATGCCGCCGCAAATAAAGTATTATCTTTGATCACAGAAGAAGAGAATCCGGAATTGAAATTACGTGTTTATGTAACAGGTGGTGGTTGCTCAGGGTTTTCATATGGATTTACTTTTGATGAAAAAGTGAATGACGGTGACATGACTATTGTGAAAAAAGGCGTCACTATGGTTATTGATCCTATGAGTTTACAATATTTAGTTGACGGCGAAGTTGACTATATAGAAGGTTTAGAAGGTAGTAGATTTTTAGTACATAACCCAAACGCTTCATCAACCTGTGGTTGTGGATCTTCTTTCTCAATCTAATTCTCTTTAGTTACATTGCGATTAATAAAAAGCCAGCGAAATATCACTGGCTTTTTTGTGCTTTTTTTTCAGCTACGGCCATTCTTTTATTTAAAAAGTTTTTTAAATTAGGCATGCTATTACACCTGATACTGCCGCCAAGCAAGGTTGACATCGCTTTTAGCGCACTATTCAATTTACTGCTATTACAATCTACCTCTTTAATTTTTGCTTTCGCTGGGGCTAACTGATCATACGTTGTGATGGATTGGCCAACGGTACTCTTCTTGGTTAGGTATTTAGTTAAGCTGTCGTTTGCGGCGTTTTCACGGGCTTGGTTATCTAAACGTTGCTTAAGCTTCTCCAGTGACGTTTGACTCATTTTTTTACTTGATGTTTTACTCTCCAACACGTTTTTATCAATTGGCTGTTTAGATAACTTTGCAGGCTGTATCTTCCTATTATTGGTTTTTTCTAACCATTCATTACTTCTTTTTTTTTCATCTGTTGGCATGGTTTCTTTAATTGCTAGCGGTTCCTTGCTGGAAGTAAGAATCGCTTTTTTCCTTAACCGTAAAGGAAAATATAGGCGAGCTTGAATAATAGGGTTAACCGAATCGTTATTTTTTACTGCGCTAAGTGGAACTGTTGATAACCCTTGTGTAAAAATGATCAGTACAGCTATATGCAAGATAATCGAGAAGGTTAGTCCTTTGCTTAATTTATTCAAATGTAATCCTCCTTGTTTACTTTATATTTAGCGCTGTAGTATTGAGCTATAAATCTTTTAAAAGTTCAGTATTCGCTTAATTAGGGCTCAATGGTTTTAATAAAGATAGTTTGCCACTTTTTTAAGGCGAACCTATTTGCATGTCGGCGCAAGATTCTTGATACTGAATTAATTCTACAATCAATAATATCTATAAAAGGGAATATAATGCTTAAAGTGCCTTTTCAATCTGTAATAAAAACGCTTGTTTTCAGTAGTACTTTGTTAGCTTTATCAAGTTCAGCGGCAACACTGACTGAATCAGAAACTAAGCAACTGACACAATTAAAAAATACCGCTCTGCAATCTAATTTGTCCTATCAAGTCTTAGAATCTTTAACCACGGAAGTGGGGCATCGATTAATGGGTTCAGAAGGTGATAGAAAAGCTGTCATTTGGGCGCAAGCTAAAATGAACGCTTTAGGCTTTGATAAAGTGTGGACAGAAGAAGTCACGGGTACTTTTTGGCAACGTGGTGAAGCACAAGCGAAAATAATCTCGCCTTATCCTCATAAGGTCGTCGCCATTGCTCTTGGTGGCAGTATTGCTACCAGTGAAGAAGGGTTGATTGGAGATGTTGCACATTTTGAAACCTTAGCTGACTTAATCGCGGCACCAGATAACAGTTTAGATGGAAAAATTGCATTTGTTTCTTATCAAATGGAAGAGCATATCGACGGTAACGGCTATGGTCCAGCCGTAGGTACGCGTGTGGGTGGGGCAGTTGTAGCCGCTAAAAAAGGGGCATCAGCATTAATTATGCGTTCTGTAGGTACAGACAATAACCGTATAGCTCATACCGGCATTATGCGTTATGAGGCTGGCGTGAAAAAAATTCCTGCGGCTGCGCTTTCAAATCCTGACGCAGACTTACTTGTTAATCAATTAAAGCGTAATAAACCGGTTAGCTTTTATCTAAAATTAACCAGCCATACTGATGCTAAAATAACAGCTGTTTCTGCCAATGTCATTGGTGAAATAACCGGTAGCGAATTTCCTGATGAAATTGTCTCAATTGGAGCCCACCTTGACAGCTGGGATGTCGGTACGGGTGCATTAGATGATGGTATGGGTGTTGCTATGATGCTTGCCTCTGCTCACCATATTGCTCAATTACCTATACGTCCAAAGCGCACTATACGCGTCATTCTTTTTGCAGCTGAAGAAGTGGGTTTATTAGGTGCAAAAAAATATATGGAGGTCCATGAAAAAAATATGGATAATCATATCATTGGCGCTGAATGGGACTTTGGTGTTGGTCAAATTTATAAAATGACTTCGGGTGTTGGTAAAGAGTCATTAACGGCAATTAACGACCTTGCTAAGCATCTTGCGCCATTAGGCGTTGAATTATCAAACGATAATAATGCACAAGCACAATCAGATATGAGTGTGATGAGCGCTGCGGGTATGCCAAGCATGAATTTTGCACCTGATGGTACCAAGTACTTTGATTATCACCACACAGAGAACGATACCTTGGACAAGGTGAACCCTGAAGACTTAAAGCAAGCAACAGCGGTTTACACCCTATTTGCTTATTTTTCAGCCCAGTCAGGAATTAACTTTAGAAAATAATATGAGGAGTCGTGAAAAGTTAAGGCTGATTTTTCGCGACTCATTATTCATCACTTCGTAAATATAATCCCTTATTCTTTTTATTTAGCTCACGACACTTGCTCTTCTATTCGTACAAGTATAAGAAACATTTATTGTTTTCTTGATTTTATTAGAACTATAAACTTAACTTTTAATAAATATACTTACTCATAGTCAACAGAAGAAGTTCTCTAAAGTGCTCCACGAGAGTAAATGAATAGTACCTTCACTGTGCCTTATTTTCAGTTTTATTAAAAAAGGTGAATTAATCTTTGGTGTTTACTAGCGTTAATGCTGGTAAAGTAATAGGTGGCTACAGCCATTTATCATGAGATTACTAAAAACGTATCCAGCTAATCACCTTATGATTTATAATAAGTTGAACTTAGCCTAGCGATTGAATAACAACAGACTTTCTTGTGGAGTGTATGCTTGATAAGCACTTCTAGCAGATTTAGAGCATTGTGTAGAACGGAGTCTAGTCATTGAGTTTCATTTAAGCTCAACTTAAGAAAATGCTAATGTAAAAGTAGTTAAAAATTATTGAAGGCCCGTAGGGCTTATTATTTGAGTATTTTAACAATGTACGGTGCATCGTACGCCATTTACGATTAGGATAAATATGAAGCTTTTTAAAGAATTACCTATATTTCATAAAATATTAGCAATACTAGCGATTGCAATTTTGAGCTTTGTTATTAATTTACTTATTAACATTACTGCCATCTCTAAAAACCAAATTTTATTACAAAAAATTCAAAATACTACGATTCATTTGGTTAACTTAACCAGTGAAAATGTCAGTACTTGGCAACGTGTAGATGAGCTCTACAACCAGAGTGTCTCTTTTGGTGATGAAGAGTTAGTTGATCAAGCTAGTCAGTTCGTTACGGTGTTAACCGGTAATTTAACGCGTATTGATTCACTTGAACCCTCATTTTCCGATACTTCTACTCTGGTCTCATTAAGCAACGAGTATAATGACATCGCGCGAAATATTTCAGTAGGATTTATCAAGGAAGAAATCGATTTTCAATTGGCCTCAACAAAGACCAGTATTGATAATAAAGCAGATATTTACCAAAAGGTTACTGACCGCTTAGCCCAGGAAAAAGAAAAGGCGGCTAAAGTATTTAATACCTTGCTTGAAGAAACAGTGGCTAACTCTAGTGACTCAAGAGATTTAAGTATTTTAGTGGGTATTTTACTTTTGGTTATGATGTCACTATTGAGTATCGTCATCGCACGTTCAATTAGTCATTCAGTATTAAATATTGATGCTTCTTTAAAAGAACTGGCAGAAGGTGATGGTGATTTAACCAACCAGATTGAAGTCATGAGTCAGGATGAGTTAGGCAGTGTTGTTAAGAACTTTAATGCTTTTACTCAGTTACTAAGAGGTATTGTTTCAGATGTCATTGATGTTGTGCCACCCCTTACCAAAAGTGCTGAACAATTGGCTGAAAAGGTACGTGATGTTGATGCTAATGTACAAAGCCAAGCAGAAGTGGCTGAAATAACAAAACAATCTATGGTTGAAATGCAATTTAGTGTTACTGATATTGCTAAGTCTGCCGCAGAAGCCGCAAATGCTGCAGGTTCTGGAGAAGCAGAAGTTAATCGAGGCATGGAGAATGTTCAGCGTTCTTTACTTATCTCAGGTGAATTAGTCCACGAAATTGGTAATGCAGCGGATGTGGTTGATAGGCTCGCTAAAGACTCGCAGAACATGAATAAAATTCTTGATGTTATTAATGGAATCGCCGAACAGACAAATTTATTAGCGTTAAATGCTGCCATTGAAGCGGCTCGAGCGGGCGAGCAAGGCCGAGGCTTTGCTGTAGTTGCCGATGAAGTTAGAAGTTTAGCTTCGAGAACAGCGTTATCTACTACTGAGATTCGTGGTTTACTAGATAAGCTCATTTCAGCGGCTGACCAATCGGTAAGTACCATGGGATTAGCGCGAGAAAAAGCAAATACCAATGAGGAAATATCACTTGCCGTTGATAAATCTTTAACAAATATAAAAGAACAAATTGGTCATATTAGTTCAATGAACAGCCAAATTGCTACGGCAACAGAAGAGCAATCTTGCGTTGCTGAGACCGTTGTTAATAATATAGAGCAGATGTATAACAGTTTTGGAACGACTCAAACGGCGATCGAAGAGATTGGTAATGTGGCTCATTTAGTTGATAAAAATGCCATTCAATTACAGAAGGCAACATCGAAGTTTAAGGTTTAAGACCTTTACCCTTCCATTAAAAGAAATTCGATGATTTTGTTCATATCTAGATCAAAATCATCGGCCCTTACCCCTCGAACAATAAAGTCTTCATTGTCGGATAAATTTATATCTTCAGCCATTACGTAACGGCCATCTAGAGAATTATAGAATGAACGCACATTAGGATTGATTGGATCGCCATCATTTCTGCTTTCGACAATAGCCAGTTTATTGGAACTCAACTCGACTAATGAACCAACAGGATAAATACCCATACACTTGATAAATAAGTCGACTAAACGCTGATCTAAATGCTCTTTTTGCGCCAAACTTCGTAAAATACTAAATGCTTTTATATGGCTATAACCTTCTTTATAACAACGGTTGGCGGTTAGGGCATCAAAAATGTCACAAATGGCAATCATCCGACCATATTTCGTAATTTTTTCTTTAGGGATGTTATAAGGGTAGCCAGTGCCGTCGAGCTTCTCATGGTGGAGTGCAGCAACTTCAAGACTCAATTCGGAAATACCCGGCGTCGACTCTATTATTTTTATCGAATGGTTTACGTGGCTTTTCATAATGGTAAATTCAGCTTCTGTTAACTTACCCGGTTTATTTAAAATGCTATCTGGGATATTAATTTTACCGACATCATGTAAAAAAGCACCAACTGAAAGTAACTGAATTATTTTTTTGTCTATTTTTAAAAAGCGCGCAAAAATCGTCATTAATACAGAAACTGATACTGAATGCTCGAGTAAGTACTCATCTTTTTTCCTGATATTGATCACACAGGCTAAGGCATCCGCATTTTTAAATACGGTATCAATGGTTTTATTCGTTATTTCAATAACGGGTGTTAGGTTTATATTTCGTCCTTGTTGAGCATCTGAAAATACTTGCCGTTGAATCTCTTTCGATTGATTAAAGAGTTTTTTCGCTTTGCTTATCTCTAAGATAATGGGGGATTTATTACTTGCTGGTAAGGGCGTCTCTTTTATACGACCAACAATATTATTATCGGCATCGAAGGTGAGTGTTTTGCTGGTATCAATTAATAAACTTTCGACGCCCCTGCTACGCAAATTAGCTATAACCTTGATATTTTTTATATGGCCAGGGGTTGTTAAGCTGTATGCGCCTCGTTGTTTGGCGATATCAACCACATAATGCCCTTTTAATAATCCTGAAATTTCAATTTCAACAATCATAAATAATATACTCGTTAAACTAGCAGCTGTTTTCTATTATTCTTTAGTTGATATAAATGGGTATCCGCCTCTTTTAGCAGTTCGTCCATCGAACATTTACCATCACTTGCTGCTACCCCACAGGTTATTGTAACGGGTAAAACTGCTTGTTGATAAGGAATAGGGTTTTTAATAAAAAACTCGCTTAAACGTTTTGCTGCTAGTTCTGCTTCTTGGTATTTTTGGCTTGCCAATACCACAACAAATTCATCGCCTGCGAAACGAAAACAGCGGTCATTTTCTCTTATTAATCCTTGTAAATTTGTCGCTATATAAGCCAGTACTCTATCACCACAATCATGACCGTATCGGTCATTAACTTGTTTGAAATCATCACAATCAACAAATAATAGTGAAAAGGGAACGCCATACCTTTGCTGTCGTACTAACTCCTCAGCAATAAAAATTTCCATTAAACGACGGTTGGCAACACCGGTTAAGCGATCATAATGTGCCATGTATTCAAGTTGCTCTCGAATGAGCACATTGGATAAGCACAAACTTACTTTAGTAGCGAGTTGCTCTAAATGAAAGGTGCCGAGTATATTACTAAAGCGACTTTTATCTCTATCAGAAAACAATAGGCTACCAAAAAGTTGCCCTTCTAGTATTAAGGGAATAAGCGCAATAGATTGTGCTTCTATAAGTAATTCAGGAGGTATAACAGCAGGTAAATTATCTAAATCATTCGTTAGGAAAGGTTTACTGTCATGATGAAAAGCTTTTAGCTGCTCTAAAGATATTTTGTTACTATGTCGTTGTTGCCAATTCGATTGCAATCGTTCATTGAATAAATAGCTGATCGGTGTTGGTTCAACCAAAAGTAAAGTAATCTCAGTGATATCAAATTTTTGTTGTATGGAGTTCAACAAACGTTGGATAAGTTCTTCACAAGATTTACTTTCAAGTACTTCTTTTTCTATTTCAAATAGCTTTAGTGCAATGTTTTCATTAGCTTTTGAGTTGGCGATTAGTTGCTCAATTTCTAATTCTGACATAATCATTTCTTGTTTTATGAAACCGTTTTAATTGTGTTCTTTTCAGAGCTATTGTGCAAGGGCTTAGTCAGGTCCCCTTTGTTAATCGCTATATTTACTAAAACATCACTTTTAAACGCTAAGGTAGTTGAGATAATGGTATTAATATTGCTTAATCTTTAATCGTTGATAAGAGAGGATGTTGGCAACAAAAAAATGTCAGTCTTTATTACTTAACCTTTTTTATGTTCAGCCGATAATAAGTTAATGCTTATATATTTTTTTGAATTTTTGGATTGTCATTTATGCGATTTTTATTAGTAATTTTAGCGTTGTTATTTTTTATAAGTAATACCTGCTATGGTCAAAAACTTGAAGCAGTGCAAATTTATACAGATAACCAGCTTTTGGGTTTGATTAAAGAGAATAAACATTTGGGGCAAGTTGTGCTCGACGAATGTCAGCTTGTACAAGACATTGAAGCACGAGCCACTAAATCAGAATACCCTTCGTACCAATTTCTTTGGGGGGATATGCTAGCGTATGGTGTCTGTGTTAAAAAAGATGTGCCGCTTGGACTTCACTTTATGAAAAATGCTGCAGACCAAGCTTTGCCTGAGGCACTTGAACAACTGGGGCGTTACTACCATACCGGTAAATTTATGCAGGTTGATGTAGAAAAAGCAATGTTTTATCTCAAAGAAGCCGCGGCAGTAAATAATTTAAAAGCACAGATCCGTTTAGCGGATATTTATGCACAAGGCTATGGTAGTCCATTAGACTACCCAGAGTTATATACACAACTTCATCACTCAGTTACCGATGATAAAAAAATTCATCAGCAAATTGCAAAAATATTATCAGCGTTGGCAGATAAAATGCCGGAGCATGTTGTTAATTCAGCCAAAGAAGGTAAATTTTAAGCTGTTTTTCATGTGATGACATTTTTTATCGCATTACTCTCTTAATAGCTTTAGCTAGTAAATCCCATAATTAACATGGGACTAAACGATTTATATTGCGTTATTAAATTTTAAAAAAGCATCATCATTCGATAAAATTAATGTCTATCAACAGCGTTTTTAATTACCACTTAAAACCAACGCTTTGAATGGTAACGGGTATAGGTATATAATTGCTGTATTAACACATTAATCGAGTTTATCCCCTGAAAGATCCTCATCAAAAACGCGAAGCACAAAAATACGACAATCCAGTGGCGAGTCGAGAATTACTATTATCAGTAATAGAAAACTCTGCTGTGCCACTTAATTTTAAAGCGATATGCAAAGCTTTGAATTATCATGATGAAACGCATCATGTTGGCGTAAAACGACGTTTGCGTGCTATGGAAAATGCAGGTCAGCTTGTTTTTAATAAACTTAAGCAATATGTCATTCCTGCCAAAAATAGTTTGATCACGGGTAAAGTTACCGGTCATCGTGATGGTTTTGGCTTTTTTATACCTGACATTGCTAAAGGTGAGAAGCCAGGCAAAGATTTTTATATTTCATCTCATGAAATGCAACGGGTATTCCATGGTGATATTGTTAGCGCTATTTTAGTGGATCGTACCGATCGTAAAGGCCGACAAGAAATTAAAATAATTGAAGTCATTGAACCGCGTAAAGCCGGTATTGTTGGCCGTTTCTATGTTGAACATGGTATCGCTTATATTGTTCCAGACGATGCGCGTATTAAACAAGATATTTTGATTGAACCCGAAAGTAAGCTTGGTGCACGCCACGGACAAATGGTGGTGGTCAATGTTCTGCATCGCCCATCAAAACGCAATAATGCCGTAGGTGAAGTGATTGAAGTCTTAGGTGACCATTTAGCACCAGGCATGGAAATTGACATTGCTCTACGTGAGCATGATTTACCGCACGAATGGTCTTCTAGCGTTATTGAAGAAGTTGCAACAATAGCAGACGAAGTCGAAGACGAAGCAAAAATTTCACGAGTTGATTTACGTGACTTACCGCTAGTTACTATAGATGGCGAAGACGCCAGAGATTTTGATGATGCTGTTTACTGTCAGCCTGAAGAATCCGGTGGCTGGCGTTTATGGGTGGCTATAGCCGACGTAAGTTACTACGTACGTAATGGTACAGCGCTTGATGATGAAGCTATATCTCGTGGTAATTCGGTGTATTTCCCGAGCCAAGTTATTCCTATGTTACCGGAAAAACTATCTAACGGTTTATGTTCATTAAACCCTGATGTTGACCGTTTATGTATGGTTTGTGAAATGACTATCAGTGCGTCAGGTGAGTTGTCGGGTAGTAAGTTCTACTCTGCGGTTATGCGCTCACATGCTCGTTTTACTTATAGTAAAGTAGCAGCAATTCTATCGGGTGAAGACGCAACCGAAAAGGCAGCGTTGCGCGAACAATATCAGCCATTAGTCGGCGATTTAGAAAATTTATATCAAATGTATTTAGCATTAAAGACCTCGCGAACTAATCGTGGTGCCATTGCCTTTGAAACCTCCGAGTCTCTATTTTTGTTTAATAGTGATCGTAAAATAGAATCGATTGTGCCGCTTATTCGTAACGATGCGCATAAAATCATTGAAGAATGTATGGTTTTAGCGAATGTGGCAACGGCAAAATTTGTAGAAAAACACCAAATGCCGGGCTTATTCCGTGTTCATGACAAACCGAGTGAAGATAAGTATAAAAACTTTGTCAGTTATTTAACTGAACTCGGCATATCCTTGCCAACACGAGAGCAACCTGAACCTGCTGATTACGCTAATATTTTAAACCATGTTCAAGGTCGTCCAGACCAAGAGTTGATCCAAACCATGTTGCTGCGCTCTATGCGCCAAGCAGTTTATCAAAGTGAAAATTTAGGACATTTTGGTTTAGCACTCGAGTCTTATAGTCATTTTACTTCGCCAATTCGTCGTTATCCAGATTTGGTTATTCATCGAGTGATTAAAGCGATTCTGGCAAAGCAAGCACAAAGCGCTAACGAAAGTAATGAAGCGAATGCCGGATTTTACCAATACTCACCTGAAGAAGTTATTGAACTAGGAGAGCATTGTTCAATGACCGAACGTCGTGCTGATGATGCGACTCGTGATGTTGCTGATTGGTTGAAATGCGAATTTATGCAAGATCACGTTGGTGATACTTTCACCGGTGTTATTTCAACCGTTACTAATTTTGGTCTATTTGTACGCTTAACCGATTTACATATCGAAGGCTTAATTCATATAACCTCTTTAGGGCATGACTATTATCACTTTGATGATGTTCGCATGTGTTTGAGCGGTGAACGTTCGGGCACTAAATATCGTATTGGTGATGTTTTAGAAGTTAATGTTGCCGCAGTAAACTTGGATGAGAAAAAAATAGATCTCGTTTTGTCGGGTGAACAAGCCCCGAAAAGTAGTGGTAAACCTGATGGTAAATCGAAAGCTAAAAGTACAGGGCTGAGAAAAAACGCCGATCAGGGCTTTAATAGGCCCAAGGGAACTAGCGACAAAGGAGCGCCTAAAAAGCCAAAAGACAAGAAAACAGAAAAATCAAAAGCTAAAAAGCGTACCGCACGAAAAAAACGTCCAGGTAAAAATGCTCGTAAAACGGCTGAGTAATATCGGTTAAAAAGTCGTAACGATTAACGTTCGACCGATACGTAATGAAGCTCGATATAGAGTAATTAAAGAAGAAGTTGAAAAGAGAATAACATGGCAAAACAAGACGAATTAGTATTTGGCATTCATGCTGTTAATGAATTAATTAAACGTGCTCCAGAACGCTTTATTGAGCTTTTTTTATTAAAAGGTCGTGAAGATGAACGGTTAATGACGATCATTAATTTGTCAAAAAAGTATGACATATCCACCCAGCTTGTTAGCCGTAAGGTCCTTGATGAAAAAAGTGATGGCGAACAGCATCAAGGCGTCTTAGCACGTATTACCCAAGGAAAAACTTACACCGAAAATGATCTCGTTGATATTCTAGCCCAAGCCAAACAAAAAGATGAAACACCCTTTTTATTAATTCTTGATGGTGTCACCGATCCTCATAATCTTGGTGCGTGTCTTAGAAATGCAGATGCGGCCGGTGTACAGGCTATTATTGTTCCAAAAGATAATGCGGCCCGCTTAACAGCAACAGTGCGTAAGGTTGCTGTTGGTGCAGCTGAAACCGTGCCATTGGTACAAGTGACAAATTTAGTACGTACGATGAAACAGTTGCAAGACAATGGTGTTTGGATTATTGGTACAGCAGGAGAAACGGATCATTGTTTGTACGATGAGAAATTAGCTGGCCCAATGGCATTAGTGATGGGCGCAGAAGGCAAAGGTATGCGTCGATTAACCCGTGAAAACTGTGATCAATTAGTTAAATTACCTATGGCTGGCAGTGTTTCAAGTTTAAATGTTTCTGTTGCTACCGGCATTTGTTTGTTTGAAATAGTACGCCAACGCCGTTAATGCTTACCTACATTTATGGTAGTTAAGTTGTGCCACAGCTTTAAACCTCAATAAAATCATCAAAGAAGTCATTTTCTTGGTGATTTTTTTGTTTATTGCCCTGTATCATTATATTTATCTTGCCTTCGCTGCTTATATTTACTACACTTCGCGACCTTAATTCAGCCCGAACTTTTTGTTCCTTGCCTCTTTCTGGTGTTTGGCTGAGCCAGCTAATGAGGCTACAACCGTAAGGAGCTCGTAATGCGTCATTACGAAATCGTATTTATGGTTCACCCTGATCAGAGTGAACAAGTACCTGGCATGATCCAGCGCTATACAGACTTGATCAATGCTGCTGAAGGCAAAGTCCACCGTCTTGAAGACTGGGGCCGTCGCCAATTAGCATACCCAATCAATAAATTGCACAAAGCACACTATGTTTTATTAAACATTGAAGCGCCACAAGCAGTTATTGATGAGCTTGAAACAGCTTTCCGTTACAATGATGTTGTTATTCGTAACATGATCATGCGTACTAAAGACGCAGTAACAGAAGCGTCAGCAATGGCTGCTGCTAAAGAAGAACGTCGCGACGATCGCCGCGAAGTTAAGAAAGATGCTCCAGCTGTTACAGAAGCACCAGTTGCTACTGAAACTACAGAAGAAGCTGCGAGCGAATAAGTAACTCGTGACAAACTCTCTTTATGAGAATTGCCTTGTGTTGGTAGGTGAAGTGGTAAAACCACCGAAAAAATCAACAAGCCCTGCAGGTATTCAGCATTGTCAGTTTTCAATGGACCATAAGTCCATACAAAATGAAGCTGGCATGAACCGACAAGCATTTGTCCGGATACAGGTTGTCGCAACAGGTGAGCTGTCACAAAACTTAACTCGTGATTTAATTGCGGGCAGTAAGCTCAAAGTGACTGGTTTTATAAACCGTCATGAATCAAGAAATGGTAACCCACTTCTTGTCTTACATGCTCAACATATTGAAATGATTAATTAAGGTGGTTTTTTTGGTTGGTTAATCTACCCAATAAAGACACCATATTTAGGAGAAATCCATGTCTCGTTTTTTTAGACGTCGTAAGTTCTGCCGCTTCACAGCGGAAGGTGCTACCTCTATCGATTATAAAGATATTGCTACACTGAAAAACTATATCACTGAAAGTGGTAAAATCGTTCCTAGCCGTATTACTGGTACTGCCGCTAAATATCAACGTCAACTTGGTCGTGCGATCAAGCGTGCTCGTTACTTAGCTTTATTACCATATACTGATTTACATAAGTAACCTAAAAAGGGGTTTTGAAAATGGAAGTAATACTTCTTGATAAAATCGCCAAATTAGGCGGCCTTGGTGACAAGGTATCAGTTAAATCTGGTTATGCACGTAACTTCTTATTACCGCAAGGTAAAGCAGTTTTTGCATCTGAAGCTAACGTTGAACATTTTGAAGCACGTCGTGCTGAAATTGAAACAGCATTAGCAGCAACTTTAAAAGCTGCTGAAGCTAAAGCTGCTAAAATCGTTGAATTGGCTGAAATCACTATCGCATCATCTGCGGGTGAAGAAGGCAAATTATTCGGTTCTATCGGTACTAAAGATATTGCTGATGCAATTACTGAAGCAGGCGTTGAAGTAGCGAAAGCTCAAGTACGTATGCCTTTAGGTACAATCCGTGAAACGGGTGAATTCGAAATCGCAATTCACTTACACAACGATGTTGATACTAACATTAAAGTTGTTGTTATCGCTGAAGCTTAATTTAGTTCGCTAAATTACGTTGATAAAATACCGTTATTTCTTTTTAAGAATAGCGGTATTTTTTTGCCTATTGTTTCCGATAGTATAAATATTTATGCCTGAAAATTATCACTGTAAAATAATTCCCCTCTAAAATATCATCAAAAAGTAGGCATACTCCAGTCGTTAGCGTTAAGTAAACCTCGTTCAATTAAACCGCCAATACCTTGTAAACCACCAGTATGTAATAAGACGAGGCGATGTCCTTTAGGAAAGTACTGCTGATCTATTAGGTCTAATAACGCTAAAATCATTTTTCCTGAGTATACAGGTTCAAAAATGAAACCTGTTTGTTGGCTAAAGCTTAATATTTTTTCCGCATCTTCTTTACTAAATTTAGCATAACCGCCACGGTGAAATTCTGGCATTATTTGCCAATTATTGAAATGTAGATTATCACCGAGCAGGCTATTTACTTGTTCTGTTAAGTAACCATCTTGCTTTAATACGCCAATCCCTAAAAGATTATGCTGATTATTATCTGCTTTTATAAGTCCGGCTAATGTACCACCACTACCCACAGGCGTTACTAAAGTATCAAATTCACATTGTTGATTTAATTCAGTTATGACTTCGCCAACGCCAGCTAATGCTAAGGTGTTACTGCCGCCTTCAGGCACAATTAAATAGCCAGGGTATGTGAGTTGTAATTGATCTAAGTACTCCTTGTTTTCACGAAGTCGATAGGATTTTCTGTCAACAAAGTGCAGTTCCATGCCCCATTGTTGCGCCATCGAGAGGGTGAAATTACTCGCATATTCTTTTTCACCACGAATAATGCCGATACTTTTTAACCCCTGCTGATGGCAAGCAAAGGCGAGGGCGTGAATATGATTAGAAAAACTACCACCAAAACTTATCACACCAATATAGTTATGTGCTTGGGCGTGGCGTAAGTTAAATTTTAATTTACGCCATTTGTTGCCAGATATTATCGGATGAATAATGTCGTCTCGTTTGATCGAAACAGAGAGTTGATGCTTCTCAAATAAAGGATGGATGATTTTCTGTAAAGGAGATTCTGTTTTCATAAAAGGTAATGTTATTCTTTACTTAAATATAACTACTCGATAAAAAACTTGCGCCTTCAATGGAATAGGGGATAATGATTTATAGACATCTGACTATAAATAATAATATTGATAAATGTCACTTATTAAAAAAATAAATAATTTTTTCTCCAAAGTTGAGTCCAAAGACTTGTTAGGTGTAAGTTTACATCAGCATTCTTTTGCCTTTTTTTCCTGTCCAGAGCAGGGAGAATCTCAGTTTCAACAAATTAACTCGCCATTGGCAGAGCATCCTCAACAGATTAAAATTCAAAAAGAAAAATATCAGTTGCAAGGGCAATGTCATCTAGTGCTGGCTTCATCACAAACCCAAATATTGCAAGTCGACAAACCCAATATTCCCGATAATGAATTAAACGCCGCTTTAAAATGGCAGATTAAAGATCTCGTTAACCATTCTCCAGAAGATATGGTACTCGATTATTTTGACGGTCCAACACTTTCTGGTGGCAATGACAAAATAAACGTTGTTTGTGCTTCTAAAAAGGAATTATTAGCCTTAATTGGTCCACTTAATCAAGA
Source organism: Colwellia sp. BRX8-7 (assembly GCF_014077275.1). Classification (NCBI taxonomy): domain Bacteria; kingdom Pseudomonadati; phylum Pseudomonadota; class Gammaproteobacteria; order Alteromonadales; family Colwelliaceae; genus Colwellia; species Colwellia sp. BRX8-7. The sequence continues at coordinate 238,155 of NZ_JACGVP010000004.1, forward strand.
TGGGCTAATATTGAAGACGATTACTACCGAAGAATTCGCCTTTGCCAGTTTATTGCCAGTGAAAGATGATGCCTGTTTAATGGTATGTCAGCAACCTAACGAAGAAATAATTTTATTGATCGTTAAGCAAGGCAAAGTATTCTTCTCTCGTCGTTTACGTGGTTTTGCTCATATTGCAACCAAAACAGAAGAAGAGTTATCGTTTGGCATTGTTGATAATTTAAACCTTGAAATTCAACGCTCAACTGACTATTTTGAACGTCAATTAAAACAAGCACCTATACGCAGTATTGAAGTTATTGTGCCGATGGCTAATGAGGCGTTACTTGCACGTAAATTGGCTGAAAACACCAATGTTGCTGTGAACTTATTCACCATGCCTGAAGGTTTTAACCATGCACGAGAGTTTGCGGTAAGCTTAGGAGCAACAAAATTGAATAATATGGAGCCAATAAAATAATGGCAAAAAATTCAATTAATTTACTACAACAAGACTTATTGCCTAAACAAGTGCTGGTGACTTTACCCCGCGTTGTTATGCTTTGGTGTTTAACTCTCGTCTTTATGTTGTCTTGGACTTTTTTCAACCTTTATCAAGTAACTGAATTGACGGCTAAGTACGTAGCGCTTTCTCAAATAAAAACTAATCAAGATAACCAACTTGCTCAACTAGAAAATAAGCTCAAAGCGAACAGGGCAGACGTGACAGTGCTTGAAGAACTAGCAATGTTGAAAATTGTTTTGAAAAATAAAAGTGTGCTACTGAATGAATTAACTGACCGCACTCATACTTCGGTGGCAGGTTTTGCCTCATCGATGACAGAACTGTCTTTAATGCATCATAAAGACATTAGTTTGCAGCATGTTAATATTACTTATCAAGATTTAACGTTTTCTGGTGTGGCGCGAACGCCAGAAGCGGTACCCGCATGGTTAGCTAAATTTGAAACATCAAAGTTTTTATCAGGTAAATCATTTATTAATTTTTCTCTTAACGAAAATGAGCAAAAGCTTACCGAATTTTTAGTTAGTTCTAAATCAAAGACCGGAGGCGCCGATGAATAAACAATGGCAAGCGTATAGTGAAAAATATTTAACGATTACTCCTCGTGAACAATATATGGTGTTATTAACTGGGTTAGTTGCCATTATATTTATTATTCATAACTTCTTTATTGATGATAACGCGCTAAAGATTGTTAAGCTTGATAAGCAAATTATACAAGTGAACAACGACAATCGAACAGCTAAAGCTTCTATATTAATTTTTGAAGAAGGCTTGTCAAAAGATCCTAACGAATCATTAAATAAGCAAATCTCACAATATAAAGATAAATTAAATAAGGTTGATGTAAATTTATTAAAACTTACCTCAGACTTAATAGACCCTGTTCAAATGCGTTACGCGTTAATGCAGTTATTAAAAACCCAGAAAGGTGTTTCTTTACAATCATTTCAAGTTATTGCTGCACAGCCGATGAACATCGCTAGTACAGCGACTGCGGTTACCGATGATGGCACTAAAACGGCTGTCGTTAACTCTGACCAGCCAGAATTGATACTTTATCGTCATGCGATAAAAATTAAACTCAGCGGTAGTTACTTTCAATTACGTGACTACTTAACACAGCTGGAAGCATTATCTTGGAAGTTTTTTTGGCAAGAGTTTACTTACCAGCTAAAAGAATACCCAGTGAGTGAGTTAGAAATAGAAATGTACAGCTTAAGTACTAAACGGGAGTTTATAGGTGTTTAAAACCTTAACTTTCAACAGTATTTTTTTTATAATTTTGCTGACTTCTATTGTGGTTAACGCTCAAGATGTTGACCCAACTAAACCGCTTTCAGGTACTGATTTTTTATCAATGAGCAAAGCTCAAACGACACCGAAAGCAGAATTAATATTAGAAAGTATTATTCATGGTGTAGAAGTACACACAGCTGTTATTAATGGCCAAGTGTTAAAAATAGGTGATTTTATTCGCCAGTATGAATTAGTAGCTGTGAACAATACCAGCGTGGTCTTACGTTCAGCAGAGAAACGCTTAAAGCTCAGTGTTTTTTCTAGTGTCGTGGTTAAATCAAAATGAAAAGATATGATCAAATGAAAAACACTCAAAGAAAATTTTATTGTTTCACCTTACTGTTAACTTTGTTTGGTTGTCAAACGGCGCCAGATAAACCAACTGAAATGATTAATGCACTAGACAAAGCGATTGAAGAATCGAGTAAGCCTGCGCCTAAAGCATTGCAACAAGTGCCAAATGCTATTCAGCAAGAATTAATGCAACGTAATGTTAGCCAAGCTCGAGAGGGTTTATTGGCAGAAAAACGCTTAGAAATTGCCGCTAGCGATGTTAGCGCACAAGAGTTTTTCGCAGCCTTAGTCGACGAGTCAGCGTACAGCGTTGTTGTACATCCCGACGTAAGCGGTACGATTACCTTGAACTTGAAAAGCAGTACGCTTAATGAAGTGCTTGATGTTGTTGAAGAGGTTTATGGCTATGAAATTAGACGTAGTGGCAAAATAGTACAAGTTTACCCAGCCGGTATTCGCACTGAAACTATTCCACTAAATTATTTGTTTGTTAAACGCTCAGGCATGTCGAGTACTAGTATTAATTCTGGTGGCGTGTCAGAAAATGACCAAGGTAGTGGTAATAACTCAAATAACAGTTCAAACGGTAATTCAAACAATTCTGGTAATTCAGGTGGTGGAAACAACCAAAATAGTCAGCAAGGAAGTAGCGGTATTAATATTTATACTGAGACCACATCTGACTTCTGGGCTGAATTAAAAGAAACGCTAACGGTATTGGTAGGTTCTGAAGAAGGCCGTTCAGTTTTTGTTTCTCCGCAAGCAGGCTTAGTGACTGTTCGCGCTTTTCCAGATGAAATAAAAGTCATTAAGAGTTTTATTAACGATACAGAAACTCATTTACGTCGCCAAGTCATTATTGAAGCTAAGATTATGGAAGTTACGCTCAACGATGATTATCAGCAAGGTGTTAAATGGGATCAAATTTTAGGCAGTATTGGTAGCACTAACTTAGCTTTTTCAACGTCTGGCTCCATCGCTGGCAATGTTATTTCAAATACTATTGGTGGCACAAGTAACCTTACCATTAACAATAACGATTTTTCAGGCGTTATAGATTTACTCTCTACCCAAGGAAATGTTCAAGTATTGTCAAGCCCAAGAATTACCGCTACCAATAATCAAAAAGCGGTAATTAAAGTCGGTGGTGATGAATATTATGTTACTGAGGTTTCAAGTACGACGACTACCGGTACGTCAACTACTACTACACCTGAAATTAACCTAACCCCTTTTTTCTCAGGGATTGCTTTGGATGTTACCCCTCAAATAGATGGTAATGGTGAGGTTATTCTTCATGTTCATCCTTCAGTTACTTCAACTGATGAGCAGACTAAAGTTATTAAACTTGGCAGTGAAGAAATAATTTTACCACTTGCACAAAGTAGCGTACGTGAGTCCGATACTATTATTCGTGCTAAATCAGGTGAAATAGTGGTGATTGGTGGGTTAATAGAAACACGTAAAGTGATGTTAGATTCAAAAACACCTTTTTTGGGCGATATTCCATTTATGGGAGAGTTATTTAAAAGTAAAAGTGAAACTACCCAGAAAAAAGAACTGGTGATCATGTTAAAGCCGATTGTTATTGGCCAGGATACTTGGAAAAATCAATTACAAGATGCTCGCTCATTATTGAAACAATGGTTTCCTGAGGAAAATGATTTTTCTCAAAGTGAAAAAGGTAGGTCTGATGATTCTAGCGACAATGAATAATAGCTAAAATCTATGTACCTTTACCACTTTGGTTTAACGGAACTTCCGTTTACATTAACACCAAATACTGCATTTTATGTAGGGTTAGAGCCGCATAACGAGGCGTTAGCTGTCTTACTAACCGCGCTAAAAACAGGTGAAGGCTTTATAAAAGTTATCGGTGAAGTCGGTACGGGTAAAACCCTACTTTGCCGTAAACTGCTTAATGAAATACCTGAACATTTTGTAACCGCTTATATTCCTAACCCTTATTTAAAACCTGATGAATTACGACGAGCGGTGGCGGTTGAATTAGGTATCAAACAAGCACAGCGAATGTCAGTGCAATTGCTTACTCAACGTATTCAACAGCGATTATTAGAACTTCATTTAGCCGGTCATTCGGTAGTGCTTATACTTGATGAAGCACAAGCTTTACCAGAAGAAAGCCTTGAGGCTTTACGCTTATTTACTAATTTGGAAACTGAAACACGTAAACTTTTGCAAGTTGTGCTGTTCGCACAACCAGAATTAGATGAGCGCTTAGCGACGAAAAGATTTAGGCAGTTAAAGCAACGTATCACTTTTTCTTATAAATTACGTGCGATGACAGCGCCAGAAGTTCAACGTTATATTCAACATCGTATGCAAGTTGCTGGCTATAAAGGTGCTTCTTTATTTAGTGCCGCCATATCGAAGAAGGTGGCGAAAGTTAGTTTAGGGATCCCACGTTTAGTTAATGTGTTATGTCATAAAATGTTGATGTTAAGTTATGGCCAAGGTCAATATCAGATAACGAACAAGCATTTATCTGTAGCGATAGAAGATACCGAAGCAACAACTCAAGCGAGCAATGTTAAAGGCTATTTAAGTATTACGGGTCTGATCATTTCAGCCATCTTAATCGTCTATGTTTTAAAAAATTATGGAGTGATAGCTTGAGCGTAATTAACCAGATGTTAAAAGATTTAGATCAGCGTAAAGCTGAACAACAAGGTTCGAGTGATTTTACCGTACCTGTTTCTTCAGCGTCCTTAAATAAAAAAACTGTTTTTATCAGTTTACTGGTCATTATTTTATTAAACATTTGCGGTATTTTTGTTTGGCAAATGTATGTTGAAAACCAAACATTAAAAATGTCTAATTCTTCAGAAATCAATCGAGTTGGGAAAAAAGCCGAGCAAGATCAAGTCGTAATAAGTGAACACTTAGCGCAACCACCGAACAGCACTGAACCAGTAAACATGACCCAAAATAGCGTTGTAGCATCTAAACAGGCTAGTTTGAATAATAATTTGAAAAGAGAACAGCTAATTCAAGTTGACTTAAACCAAGCTAATTTAGCTGAAACTCTGTCTCAGAATATTACAACCGAAGAAGCGCCCAGTAAGATTGATGCACCAGAGACAAAAAATAGTGGCTTAGTGAATGACTCAAATATTCAACAAGCGTCAATTGACTCTTTAGCGCCAGTAGCGAAAAAATCAACATTAACAATATCTCGAAAAGCACTAACGCCTTATCAACTTGCTGAGCAAAAATTAAAACGTGCTGAGCAAGCGCTTGCCAACAATGATATTTCTAAAGCAGAGACTATGTTCGAAGATGTATTATTAGTTCTGCCAACACATAAAACAGCGAGAAAACATTTAGCGGCTTTATGGTTTGGCCGTCAATCTTATGCTGCTGCGTTAAACTTACTTTCTCAAGGCATTAACTTATCCCCTGATGATAGCGAATTTCGGGTGATGCAAGCTCGAATTTATTTACAGCAAAACAGACTACAACAAGCATTCGCCACTTTAAATAATATGCCGAATGTCAATGATGTTATTAATGTCGAATATCAGAGTTTACGCGCAACAACAGCGCAGCAACTTAAGGAATTCACATTTTCTGCACAAGCCTACCAAATTTTAGTTAATATCGAACCTACTTCGGGGCGATGGTGGTTAGGCTTAGGCGTAGCTTTGGACAGTAATAGTGAATTTAAGCAAGCAAGTACAGCGTATCAAAACGCATTAACTAAAACAGGGTTATCTGCAAGCGCTGAGAATTTTGCCCGTCAGCGTATTATCGAGTTGGGAGAATAATTATGGCAGCACCTAAATTAAAAATGCGCCTAGGCGATTTATTAGTACACGAGCATATCATTACTAATGAACAATTAATGCAGGCACTGAATAGCCAGAAAGCGACAGGACGAAAACTAGGTGATACCTTAATTGAACTTGGCCACATCGGCGAGCGTCAATTACAAGAGTTCTTAGCGCAACAGCTTAATGTTCCTTTCTTAGATATTAGTCAACGTCGAATTCCCAATGAAGTTGCTTCATTATTACCAGAGGTTCATGCACGTCGTTTACGCGCGTTAATCATTGAAGACGAAGGTGAAAGTGTCTTGCTAGGGATGAGCGATCCTGCTGATTTAAGTGGTCTAGACCAGCTTGAAAGAATGCTTGCTCCGAAAAAAATAAACCTTGCCGTAGTCATGGAGTCACAGCTTTATCAAGCATTTGATGGCTTGTATCGACGCACAGCAGATATAGAATCATTCGCCAGTCAGTTAGAAGAAGAGTATGAACAAACCACTGATTTTGATTTATCATCAACATTTTCAGATGACAGCGGTGATGCAACGGTTGGTAAATTATTACAATCGGTCTTTGAAGATGCGGTGCAGATGCGTGCCTCTGATATCCATATTGAGCCAGATGAAAATCTATTGCGCATTCGTCAGCGAATAGATGGAGTATTACAAGAAAATATATTAAAAGAAAATAAAATTGCCTCAGCCATGGTTTTACGATTGAAACTAATGGCTGGCTTAGATATTTCAGAAAAACGTTTACCACAAGATGGCCGTTTTAATCTTCAAATTAAAGGCCATAATATTGATGTGCGTATGTCTACTATGCCAGTACAGTACGGTGAATCGGTCGTTATGCGATTACTTGACCAGTCTGCAGGTTTGCTGTCTCTCGATAAAATTGGAATGCCTGCCGACTTAGTCGCCCGTGTTCGTCACCAAATTACCCGGCCACATGGTATGGTGCTAGTTACAGGGCCAACAGGTAGTGGTAAAACAACAACTTTGTATGGCGCGTTAACCGAACTTAACCAAGCGAGTAAAAAAATTATTACCGTGGAAGACCCCGTAGAATATCGTCTACCTCGGATAAATCAGGTGCAAGTGGCACCAAAAATCAATTTAAATTTTTCAACCGTGCTACGTACTGCGCTTCGTCAAGATCCCGATATTATTATGGTTGGCGAAATGCGTGATCAAGAAACGGTCGAAATTGGTTTACGTGGCGCATTAACAGGTCACTTAGTGTTATCAACACTGCATACCAATGATGCCATTACCAGTGCCTTACGATTAATTGATATGGGTGCGGCGGGTTTTCTTGTTGGTAGTTCATTACGCGCGGTGATTGCACAACGTTTAGTACGCAAGGTCTGTGAATACTGTCTTGAAGATCATTCGCCAGACAGCCAAGAAATGATGTGGTTGACTCATCTTGCTGGTGATGAAGCCACAACAGCCAATTATAAAAAAGGTCGTGGCTGTCGGTCATGCCAGTATACAGGTTATAAAGGACGTATAGGTGTATTCGAATTATTAGAAATGAATGATGCGATGATGGCGGCTTTAAAACGTGATGATGCAGAGGCATTCACTGAATTAGCAAAAGCTAATCCTACTTTCACACCAATAGCACAAGCTGCATTTAATTATGCTAAACAGGGTATTATTAGCGCAGAAGAAGTACTTCGTTTAGTTGATAGTATTGACGTTCAGGGTTAAGAGTAGACTTACTTATGGCTATATTTAGTTACGTAGGCAGAAATGCTAGCGGCTCACAAGTTAAAGGGACAATAGAAGCAACAAACGCTAATACAGTTGCTGAGCAATTATCACGTCAAGGCATTATTCCCGTTGCTATTAATAAATCAAAAGATAGTGGTTCAACTGATATAACAAATATAGATATTGGTGATTTACTGGGCTTTTCTGTTATATCACTGGATGAACTCATTGTATTTTGTCGACAAATGTATGCACTTGTTCGTTCGGGGGTTCCAATATTACGCGCGATCAACGGTATGGCAGAATCAAGTACATCTGCTAAATTAAAAGTTGCTTTAACTGATATTGGTAGTCAATTAGAAGGGGGCTACACCCTTTCAACCGCTTTAAGTAAATACCCAAAGCTTTTCTCACCTCTATTTGTTTCGTTAGTCCATGTTGGTGAGAATACTGGACAGCTAGATGGTTCGTTCTTAAAGTTGGCCAATTATCTTGAACGAGAGCAAGACACTCGTAAACGAATAAAAACCGCCTTACGTTATCCAAGCTTTGTCCTTGGCGCCATTGTAATTGCCATGGTTATTTTGAATATTTTTGTTGTTCCTACATTTGCAAATATGTTTGCAAAATTAGGCGCGGACTTACCCGTGACTACAAAAATGCTAATTGCCAGTTCGAATTTCTTTTTAAACTACTGGCCTCATCTGCTTGTAGGAAGTGTATTTGGCTTCTTTGGCCTTAAAAATTATTTAAAAACTAAGCGTGGTATGTATTTATGGGACCGGTTAAAAACAAAAATACCGGTTGTCGGAGGTGTGATTGAAAGGTCTATTCTGTCACGATTTTCCCATACATTCGCCATTGTACTTAAAGCAGGTGTTCCTTTAACAACAGGATTGACCTTAGTTGCAGACGCCGTAGATAACACTTATATGCGAGATAAAATTTTAGCCATGCGCGGTGGTATTGAAAGTGGAGATAGTTTATTGCGCTCAGCCAATGCCAGTAAGTTATTTACGCCTCTCGTTTTACAAATGGTGGCTGTTGGCGAAGAAACCGGTCGAGTAGACGAGCTTCTAGAAGAAGTTGGTGATTACTATGAACGCGAGGTTGATTACGAGCTGAGTACGTTAACGGCTCGTATTGAGCCGATAATGATCGCTATTGTTGCCGCTATGGTATTGGTGCTTGCATTGGGTATATTTACTCCAATGTGGGACATGATGTCGGCCTTTAAAGGTAAATAGTGTTTGTCTTTAATTGTTACGTTTGATTATTATCAATGTAATGAGCCTATGACTTGAAACGTAGATCAATTTAGCTGGTTGATTTAATCGTTGAGGTATTTATAGCCTAATAATTTTTATGGACTAAGTTAGTTATAATATGACATTACAACAGGTAAGTGCTAAAAAGGGTAAGTCGTTAGCTGAAAACCTGATCATACTCGCTATGATTGGCTTACTTATGGCGACATTCCTCTATTATTTTTTTAAACAAGAGCAGCATTTATCACGTGTAGGTTTTGATTCTGTTGCCAATACATTTTCCGCACGAGTTATAGGTATTCATGCGCAATGGTTTATGGATAATAAACCTAGCTGGGTCTTGATCAAAGAAGCAACAGCAGTCAATGGCGATCGCGAAAATAATCGCATTGCCGTAAACAAATTGGGTTGGGTTGATATAGCCACTGTAAATAGCCTAAGTAATGAAAACGAGTGTCAGAAAATATGGCAACAAGTGTTAGCAACACCTATGATTTATATAAAACAGCCTATTTCAGCAGTAATAGTCAATATAAAAACTAATCAAGTGGGCCAGCAACAAAAATATCTTTGCCAATATAGCTTACCTTCGGGTGAATATTTTGAATATCACCCAAGCAACGGTAAGGTTACTGAAATAAAAATACATTAATAAAAAGTAGTGAATTTGTTTTATATACGTTAATAATGCTATAAAAGTACACTAAGTAAGTGACTTTATTAGTAAATCGTTGTTAGAATCAATTTATAACACTAGTCAAAGCGCTAGCAAAACGATAGAAGAGGTTGTGATGAAAAAACAAGCAGGTTTTACACTCATTGAATTAGTCATTGTTGTGGTTATTTTAGGTTTCTTAGCGGTAACGGCCATTCCTAAATTTATTGATTTAACTGATCAAGCTAAACAAGCCAATATCGAAGGTATGGCAGGTGGTTTTGCAACAGGTATTTCTCTAGCTAGAGCTCAGTGGGAAGCTGAAGGGCGCACGACTACTGGCACAAATAACACCACAGTTTATGATGGTGTGAGTCTAACATTAACCACTGAAGCAGCAGGTGTACGTCCCGGTTATGTAACGGGTTTAACCGATGGGGCAACATTAGGTGGTGGCTTCGACGCAGCTAACTGTAAAGAAATTTGGGATAATATTTTTCAACAACCTCCAACACTAAAAACATATGCAGATTTAGACAATACAACAAATTATATTGTTGCTGAAACAGGTGATGCCGCTGACTCACATTGTATATATTATTTAAAAGAAACATTGAACAAAGACGCAACAACGGGTGATTTTGTTGACCCAGGCGTAGCAAATATAGGCAACAATTTTACCTATTATCCTGCGACTAGTCGTGTAGAGATTAATATTGCAGTAATAAACTAATCGTTAGATAGATAAGAATTTAAAATTAAATTAAAAGGTAAATTATGAAAAAATTACAAAAGCAAGCCGGTTTTACGTTAATTGAATTAGTTATCGTTATCGTTATTTTAGGTATTTTAGCAGCAACAGCAGCACCTAAGTTTATTGATTTGACTGGAGATGCCAAAAAATCAGTAATTCAAGGGACGCAAGGTAACATTAATTCAGCGATGAATCTGGCTCATGCTAAAGCTATCGTTTTAAGTCAAACTGGGTCTACAGGGGAAATTGTTATTAATGGTGAGTATTATGCTCTAATTTATGGCTACCCTACTGTAGTAGGAGCAACAGCTGATGGTACCACGGGCAAAGGCTGGGGCATTGATAAATTAGTTGATTTAAGTAACGGTTCTAATATTAGTTACGCTACTGGCGTATTCAGTCATAATGATGCGGCCGATTCAACAAAATGTAAAGTAACTTATGCAGACGCCTCTGGCACAGGTACTCCAACTGTTGTCACCCCTGCCAGTGCAAGAATTGATGTTACTGATTGTTAGAGTGCTCTTGATTAGATTTTAATCTTTTAAAGGGGAGCTATGCTCTCCTTTTTTGTTTTATATTTAAAAAGTCAGGTAAAGAGTAATGAGAACCAAAGGATTTAGCTTAATAGAATTAGTCGTTGTTATCGTAATTTTAGGTATTCTTGCTGCTACGATTGCACCAAAGTTTATTGATTTAAGTGCTGCTGCTCGAACCGCAACCCTAGAAGGTGTAAAAGCTTCTGTTCAAGGTGCCTCTTCTTTAGTACATAGTAAATCTTTAATTGCAGGCAATCAAAATAATGCAAAAACAGATACTCCAACACCATCTATCACTTTATCATCTGGGACCTCAATAGCACTTAGCTATGGATACCCTACTGTACCAGGCCCCTTTTCCTCACCCAATACTCTAGTTTATTGGAACGCGTTAATTGATATTGATGAAAGCTTTAACATTATTCCCGACATCCAAGTAGGGGTCTTAATTATATATCCAATTGATGCTTATCCTGATAATTATCCCGATCCTAATAGTCCGTGTGTTGTTGTATATAATGAAGTCTCAGCAAAATTTGGCCTTCCTGACATTAAAATAAATGAGTGCATTTAAGTTATTACACATTAGGCTTATAAACTATGGTTTGATTTATGAAAAGTAATTTTTTGTTAAAAAATGGGAAGTTTTCTCAATATTCAGGTTTTACTTTAATTGAGTTGGTCATTGTGATGATCATGATAGGCATCCTCTCCGTAACAGTTATTCCTAAAATATTTACCTCTAGTGGCTACGAAGAAATTGGCTACCAAGCTGAAACTGTAGATAAATTGCGTGCTATCCAATTAAGAGCCATGCAAGATACTTCGGCTATCCAATGTTTATTAGTTTATGTGACCAAAAAAAAACTAGGTATCCCAGATAGCAATTGCAGTCCGCCAATTTTTTTATCGAATACAGAGCCAAGTAGTACCATAGTAAAAATAAGTGAACAGTCGTTAAGCTTTGATGATCATAATGGTGGTTATAGTTTTACTTTTGATCAAATGGGACGGCCAGATCAAGCAAGGACCATAAATATACAAGGTGGCGAACAGACTCTGATTATTACTATTAATGCTGAGGGCTATATCAGTGCGAATTAATATGAGTAAGCAAAATATTGTTATTAAAAAACATGCAGGCTTCACTTTGGTTGAGCTCATTGTTGGTATCGTTGTGTTATCTATTTCTTTTTCTATACTAACCACATTACTTTATCCGCTAGCAAATAAAAGTGCCGAGCAAGTTCACCAAATCAGAGCAGCTGAATTAGGTCAATCGATGATCAATGAAATCATTGGTCGAGCTTTTGACGAAAATTCTGATATGTCAGGAGGTTTTATCCGTTGTGGTGAGTCTGGGGTCAGTTGTTCTGCCATTGGCGCTGATAGCGGCGAAAGCAGGGCTGGTTATGACGATGTTGACGATTATGATGCTATTAATTTTGGTGATACTTTAGAGAACTCGTTAGGTGAAGATATTTCTACTCAATATGTTGGCTTTTCAATGGACGTTAAGGTGATTAATGATGCCAATTACGACGGCAATAGCACAGGAGATAATTCAACCGCTAAATTAATTACTGTCACTGTACGTACTCCACAAAATTTTGATTTCGTATTCTCTGTTTATAAAGTGAACTTCTAATGGCCAATATTTCTATGCAGAAAAAGCAAGCTGGTTTTACGCTAATAGAGTTGGTAACTGTCATTGTTATTTTAGGTGTTTTATCAATAGGGTTAAGTAGCTTTTTAAAGTTTGGGGCACAGATTTTTATTGAAGCGACAGACCGAAATCAAATATTGTCGTCAGCCCGATTTGCAATCGAGCGTATAAATCGAGAGTTAAGAGGCGCTGTACCCAACAGCGCAAGAATTTTATTTAATGGTTGTTTAGAGTTTACCCCTATAGCAAAAAGCTTTGTCTATGTTGATATACCGGTTACACCTGAGCCTGATGCTAATGTTGTTACACTAGTACCTACTGATACTTCATTCACCGCTGAAGAGGATGATAATTATTCTGTGGTGGTTTATCCATTAAATAGTGATGATGTTTATCAAACGATTAATAGTAAAGTATTTCCATTAAAGTCAGGGAATTTCAATGGCAGCGGATCTCCTCATACATTAACGTTTTTTAATGATATTAGCTTTGCCGAAGACTCTACTACTCAACGACTTTTTATTAGCAAGAAAGCGGTGATGTACTGCCATGAGAATAACAATGAATTAGTACGTTACGATATAGATAGTCATAATTCTGATGGTAGTATTAGTGGTCAAAGTACGGGTATGTTAATGGCTGAAGATTTAATTACTGCTACTTTTAAAGCTGGGACAGGCTCACGTCAACGAAATGGTACTATTGAATTAGATTTCGAATTTTCTCGTAACAATGAAACAATTCATTTTAACAATGAAGTACAGGTGCCTAATGTTCCTTAATCATGTGGGTCAGCAACTATTGCTAACAAAAACTATAACTCATTGTAAAGTTAAAAAAACTCAACAAGGTAGTGCTTTAGTTATTGCGATATTTATTATTATCGTGATGACAGTCTTAGGTTTGGCGCTTGTTCGTATGTTAAACACTAGTGCAGAATCTGTTGCCTATGAAGTGATGGGTACTCGCGCTTACGCGACAGCACAAATCGGGGTTCAGTGGGGGGGGCGAGAAATTTTTCCTCTAGGTACCGGTGCGTCTCGCCATTGTGATGGCAGTACGGTTTCAGTGAACAATAACAGCTTTGTGTCTCCGCAAACGTTAAATCCCCCTAGTGGTATAAGTAATAATGACGGCTTAGCTAATTGTCAAATAAGCTCTTTAATCTGTAAAGATTTAAAATACGATGGCGTAGCATATTTTACGATTACTAGTACAGGGCAATGTAATGTTGGTGGGATAATTACTTCACGAACGATTGTAATAGAGGCCCGTAGCTTATAAGCTCTAAATACTTTGATTACTATTGCTGTATTGTATAATGTGTTAATATTCTTTACACAATATAATTCTTACAGTTAATTGATTTTTATAATTTACCTTTAAAACAACATGTTGTATTTATGGCTCGTTAATTGCATTTTATTTATATAGTAAGATTTTTTACTGCCATTCTTCATTAATTAGGATTTATAATGATTAAGTTAATTAGCCAGTTTTTAGTTGTTTTATTATTTATCACTGCCGGTGTGGCAAACGCTACTCTTATCACTGCGGATCTGACTGAAAATAATTATATTAATTATAAAGGTCTTGATTGGGCTTGGGCTTCTCCGGTAAATGTAGAGGTGTACGGTTCGAATAGACTATATTCTCCAACTCTTCATGAGGGGTGGAGATTTGCTTCTGAAAATGAATTAATTATTTTAAAAACAGAATTAACTCTTCAAGATTTCACTGGTATTGATGAAAGTGGTAATGAATTTACTATTCAAGCCATTGAATATTGGAATACACATTATGTTCGCTTTAATATCGAAGATTTTAATAATGACTGGGTAAATAGTAGTTGGACAATAACGCCTAATATTGATTGGAACTATGAAACATTCTACGTACGTGATACGCCATCGGATGTACCTGAACCATCTACTATCTTGATTTTTGCTATTGCGTTAATCGCTATATCTTTGAGAAAACGCGTGATTAAATAATTTGAATGCGCAGTGAATAAAATTAAAAACAGCCTCGTCAATGCGGGGCTTTTTATTGCCTTAAAATAATTATATAGGACCTATATTAGGCTCGCTAAATTTATTTGAAAAGATGTGCCGATAAAAAATAGTTGGCTTTTAAGCCGAACATTCATCTTTATTCATTAGTCATCATGAAATTTTATTCACCGATAAATATGATTAATTAGCATGGTTATCTCGTGGTAAAATGCTGAAATTTATTAAATAGGTTATCTAAAAAGATTGATTTTTAATTCGAAGCGAGTACAAAAATATTTTGTCATTTTATGGTAATAATTAGGGAACTATTGGTGTTGAATACAAGACTAAAGATTGGCGAAAGTGTAACTGCAACGCAAAGTAAGTAACATAACCGATAAACGTAATTGTGCAATTGTAACATTTTGCCCAAATCGAGAAAATGTTACTATGACTTTTTAACAAGAATGAGGGATTTAATACATTATTGATTAACAATTCCCTCAATTTTGGCTTAGTCATTAAAAATATGCTAAAAAAGTGATGTTTTTTATCATTCAAACAACACAAATTTGAAACACTCAGGTATGATTAGCCAATATAATATATTATTAACAAACTTGACAAAATGCTCATTGATTAACTCAATGCTTTGTTGAGAATAAAAGAGATTAATTCTCTTTTTATAACACTTTAGGATATTTAGATCTTATGTTTAAAAAATTACGCGGCATGTTTTCTAATGATTTATCAATAGATTTAGGAACGGCGAACACTCTTATTTATGTAAAAGACCAAGGCATCGTTTTGAATGAGCCTTCGGTAGTTGCTATTCGCCAAGACCGCTCTGGTGGTTCAAAAAGTGTAGCCGCAGTAGGTTCTGCTGCAAAACAAATGCTGGGCAGAACGCCAGGTAATATTGAAGCTATTCGCCCAATGAAAGATGGTGTTATCGCTAACTTTTTTGTTACTGAAAAAATGCTGCAATACTTTATTAAACAAGTTCACAGTAATAATTTTTTACGCCCAAGTCCTCGTGTACTTGTTTGTGTTCCTTGCGGCTCTACTCAAGTTGAACGTCGCGCTATTCGTGAGTCTGCACTTGGTGCTGGCGCCCGTGAAGTTTATCTTATTGACGAACCAATGGCTGCGGCTATTGGTGCAGGTATGCCAGTTTCAGAAGCTACAGGTTCGATGGTAGTTGATATTGGTGGTGGTACCACTGAAGTCGGTATTATTTCATTGAACGGTGTGGTTTATTCTTCTTCTGTACGTATCGGTGGCGATAAGTTTGACGATGCCATTATCAATTACGTACGTCGTAACTTTGGTAGTTTAATTGGCGAAGCAACCGCTGAGCGTATTAAACATGAAATTGGTTCAGCCTACCCAGGTGAAGAAGTATTAGAAATTGAAGTACGTGGCCGTAACTTAGCTGAAGGTGTTCCTCGTAGTTTTACGTTGAACAGCAATGAAATATTAGAAGCACTACAAGAACCACTAACCGGCATTGTTAGTGCTATTATGGTTGCTTTAGAGCAAGCGCCACCAGAACTAGCCTCTGACATTTCAGAACGTGGTATGGTACTTACTGGTGGTGGCGCATTATTACGTGACTTGGATCGTTTATTAATGGAAGAAACTGGCATTCCTGTTGTCGTTGCTGATGATCCACTTACGTGTGTGGCTCTTGGTGGTGGTAAAGCGCTTGAGATGATTGATATGCACGGCGGCGATTTATTCTCTTATGAATAAGTAACCTTCCGTCTGTCGTTGTAGGGTAAATTTAGCGGGTAGAAGTACTTATTGACTGATGTCATCTTGTATCTATTACTTAAATTTACCTATGTAGTTTAACGATGACCATTCCCTAAATAAATTTTAGGTTTATATGAATCCAATATTTAAACATGGCCCTTCCCCTCAGCACCGACTCTTGTTGGTGCTGTTTTGTTCTGTGTCTTTAATTTTTTTCGATCACAAAATGAATAGCTTTGAAAATATTCGAGGTTATTTACAGTCTCTGGTCAGCCCCTTACAGTATTTAGCGACGACTCCTAAGCAAGTCATGACTTGGGCTGCCGAAAATATTGTTACGCGGCGACAACTACTCAGTGATAACCAGCAATATAAAGTTGAAGAATTGCGTTTTCATCAACAACTATTAGAACTTGAAATTATCAAGAAAGAAAATAAGCGGTTGCGTTTATTACTGGCGTCGCCGATACGTGGTGAAGTAAAGAAAATGGTCGCTGAAATAATATCAGTCGACTCTGATCCGTATAGTCAGCAAGTCGTTATTAACCGTGGCAGTGATGATGGTGTCTTTGAAGGTCAACCTGTTATTGACGATGAAGGTATTGTTGGGCAAGTATTACATGTGGGTATTAATAGTAGTCGGGTTATTTTAATTACTGATGTCACTCACGCCGTACCTGTTAGAGTTAGTCGAAATGGTGTGCGTTTAGTCGCTTCAGGAACAGGACAAATAGACAGATTAACCCATAATTTTGTGCAACACAGTACGGATGTTCGCACGGGTGATTTATTAGTAACTTCAGGTCTTGGTGATAAGTACCCTGAAGGGTATCCTGTTGCACGAGTGACCAAAGTTTCACAGAATGATGCAAATGCCTTTGCTTTAGTACAAAGTCAGCCGGTCGCTAAAATTGATCGATTACGCTATTTATTATTGCTGTGGCCTGAAAAAGCATCAGAGATTTTTGCGCCTTCGCAAAAAGTAGTAACACCAAACGTACCTGATAATAAAAAAAGTGAAGATAACACAGGACTAAATAATGTCGATACGTAACCTTTTGATTATTATTTTTACTACGGTTATCGCTTTAATCGCCAGCATTATGCCATTACCCCAGAGTATTGATGTTTTTCGTCCAGACTGGGTGTTAGTGGTATTAGTATACTGGTGCTTAGCCTTACCCGCGCGTGTTAATGTTATAACCGCTGGTTTTGTTGGCTTATTACTTGATGTTTTACTGGGGTCTATTCTCGGTGTGCACACGATGGCGATGGCTCTTGCTGTTTATATTATCGCGGGCAACTTTCAAAAAATTAGAAATTTCTCTGTTTGGCAACAATCACTCATTGTTGGTGTTTTATCGGCGTTATATCATTTAATTGTTTTTTGGATGCAACGGTTTTTAACTGATGCCGTGTTCCTACCTAGTTATTTATATCCGGTGATCACAACTATTGTACTGTGGCCTTGGGCGTTTTTATTATTAAGAAAAGTACGTCGTCACTTTCGTATTACTTAACCCCTGTTATTGACCCGTTAACTGAGTAATTTTTCTATGAAGCCTGTTTTAATTTTAGCGTCACAGTCACCACGAAGAAAAGAATTACTTAGCCAACTGGGTTATCAATTTCAAACTATTTCTGCTGATATCGATGAAAGCATCATCGACAATGAATCACCAAGCGATTATGTGTTACGTTTGGCGATTGAAAAAGCGACAGTAGTCTCAAAAAATCAAGTAGCAGGCAGTGTCGTGCTCGGTTCTGATACTAGCGTTATTTTCGACAATCATATTCTTGGTAAACCTGAGAATATTGCAGCATGCTGTCAACAACTGCTAATGTTATCAAACAACACTCACCAAGTACTGACCGCCATTGCCGTTGTAAAAAACAAACAAATATTATCCGCGGTTATTTCTACGGATGTTACCTTTAAAAAATTGTCTGTTGAAGAAATTAAGCGCTACTGGCATACCGGTGAACCTCAAGATAAAGCAGGCTCGTACGGTATTCAAGGTATTGGTGGACAATTTGTGACACAAATTAAAGGTAGTTATTCTGCTGTAGTCGGTTTACCTTTATATGAAACAGCAAAATTATTGGCTGAGTTAGGTTTACCTACCCCTGTTCAAGACCAAACAAGCCCCCTCAGCGACGGAGAAATTTTATGAGCGGTGAATTACTGATTAATGTAACCCCAAGTGAAACTCGAGTTGCGCTAATAGAAAATGGCGTATTGCAAGAAGTTCATGTTGAACGTGAATCTCGTCGTGGTTTGGTTGGCAATATTTATCTAGGTAAAGTTATTCGGGTTTTACCGGGTATGCAAGCAGCCTTTATTGATATTAATTTAGAAAAAGCCGCGTTCTTACATGCTTCAGACATCAACACTAAACTCATTATTAGTAATGACGATTTGCCCGCTGACCACGTACCTGACATTAGAGCGTTAGTGCATGAAGGCCAGCAAATTGTGGTTCAGGTCATTAAAGATCCACTGGGCACCAAAGGAGCGCGCTTAACCACAGATATTACCGTAGCCGCTCGATATTTGGTGTTAATGCCAAATGCTAATCATGCGGGCATATCACAACGTATTGAATCTTCAAAAGAGCGCAATCGTCTCAAAGATATTATTACGCCATATTGTAGTGAGGAACACGGCTTTATTGTTCGAACGGCTGCTGAAGGTGCTGATGAAAAAGAATTAAAACATGATGCTGAATTTTTACGTCGTGTCTGGAAAAAAGTGCAAGACCGTAAAAAAAGAAAGCAAATGAAAGCGCCTATCTATCAAGATCTTTCATTAGCATTTCGTGTACTCCGTGATTTTGTTGGTATTGATCTTGAACGAATTCGTATCGATTCAAAACTGACTTTTGAGCAGTTGCGGGAATTTACCGAAGAATTTGTCCCTAATTTAACCCCTTTTTTAGAAAATTACCCAGGGGAGCGACCAATCTTTGACTTGTTTGATGTCGAAAATGAGATACAAAGAGCGTTGCATAGAAGAATTGAATTGAAGTCGGGTGGTTACTTAATTATTGATCAAACCGAAGCGATGACCACGATTGATATAAATACCGGTGGATTTGTCGGCCATCGTAATCTAGAAGAAACTATTTTTAATACTAATTCAGAAGCCACACAAGTCATTGCTCGACAGTTGAGACTGAGAAATCTAGGTGGCATCATTATTGTCGATTTTATTGACATGAACAGTGCCGAGCACCAAAAACGTGTGTTACACAGTTTAGATGTAGCGATGGCGAAAGATAATGTTAAATACAGTATTAGTAAGTTTTCTAAGCTCGGCTTAGTAGAAATGACCCGTAAACGTACCCGAGAGAGTTTAGAACATATATTATGTGGCGAATGTTCAGTGTGTTCAGGTCGAGGGCATTTAAAAACTGTTGAAACCGTTTGTTTTGAAATTTTGCGTGAAATAGTACGAGTAAATCGCGCCTATGATTCAGATAAATTTACTGTTTATGCTTCTTCTGCAGTAAGTGAATCACTAATTAATGATGAATATCATCACCTTGCTGAGTTAGAAGTTTTCATCGGTAAGCAAATTAAAGTTCAGACAGAAACCATGTATAATCAAGAGCAGTTTGATGTGATTATGATGTAATTAAAAACTATCGATAAAGGCCATTAGGGTCTTATTGTTACTTAAACTTAGGTTTATAGTTCCAGACTAAACCTAAGTACCTACATCCGTGTAGGCAATTTAGTATGTTGGCTTCAAAACCTGATTTGACGGTAAATAAATCAATCACCGTAAGTTAAAAATTAAGATAATTAAGTGTGTAGTAAATTCATTTTATGAGTATTTCAGCTTTTTCGAATCGTTGGTTAAATCGACTGTATAAAGTATTGGCAATTTTGTTGGTGCTTTTTGCGGTACTGATCAGTGCGTTTCGTTTATCTTTGCCCTACGCACATAATTTTCATCAAGACTTACAATATTATCTCAATGAAACTTATGACAGCAATGTAAGCATAGGCTCGTTGAGCATGGAGTGGGAGGTTGACGGGCCGACGATAGTTGTTGAAAAAGTCAATGTACTAGATACTCAAACCGCTAATATATTTGTGTCTCGCATGGAATTGACTGTTGATTTCTGGGGAAGCTTACGCCATCAAAAATTGATTTCTCAAGATATAACCTTAGCAGGTGTACAAGTTTTTTTTGATAAAGCATTATTAACGTCAAAAGATCAAAACGCGGAAGATAGTTCGGTTATTGCTACCATCAGCGATGTATTGTTTCAGCAAATTAATCGCTTTTCATTAATAAACAGTAATATCACCATACAAGATGAGTCAAAAACGCGAACCTTTTTAGTCGACCAACTTGCTTGGGTCAATAACGGTAATCATCATCGAGCTACGGGTAGTATGCTTATTGACGGGCTAACATCTAATAATATTAAATTTAATCTTGATGCATCAGGACAAGACCTTCGTGATTTAAGTGGTCAACTATACTTTGAAGCGAATAAGCTTAATGTAACTCCGTGGCTAGATACTGTTTTTGCTATCGAAAATGACAAAACTTATTCATCGGTTAATTTTAGTGCTTGGTATACCTTAAACAAAGGCAAAGCCAACAGATTACAAATCGCATTAGGCGATAATGAAGTGAGTTGGCTTTTTAAAGATGAATTACACAGTATTCGTATCGACGAAGGTAATATCTTGGTTGAAAATTTTGACGATGCTAAAAATATAAACACTACGACCACACCATTACAGTTCTACACCAACAATAAGGCTTGGCAGCCATTAACCATCAACACGAAAAGAACGGCCAATGGCCTACTTACGTATATTTCTTCATTAGAGCTGTTTGGTTTAGCTGACCTTTATCCACTTTTTTCTGGCCACCCAGAAAGTGAAACATTATTAAATGATCTTGCTCCGGTTGGACAGATAACCGACGTTTACTTGCTCAATAATGACGATGATATTAAAGCCGTAGCGCAATTTTCGGATGTTACCTCTTCGTTTAGTCAAGGGATCCCCGGCGTTGAAAATGTCAGTGGTGAACTTACCTTCACTCAAAAAAACTTGCAGGTTAAGTTGTTAGCTCAAAATGGAGAGCTAGATTTTGACCAACACTTTCTTTATCCCATTCCATACCAATCGATTGCTGCACAAGTTAATGTCGACTTTAATCATGCTGAACTATTAGTGAAAGTTCAGCAAATCGAAATGATATCAGAACAACTTAATGCTACCGCCGATGTAGAAATTAAAGCGCTAGAAGATGAAACAATCACGATGGCATTACTCGCTAATGTGCATCAAGGTGACGCTAAGCTCGCAAACTATTTTTACCCACATCTATTGATGGGACAGGAGCTGGTCGATTACTTAAACTTAGCCATCATTGACGGTGAATTCGCACAAGCTCAAGTGCTTTTTAATGGGCCACTCGATAAATTCCCATTTGAAGATAATAGCGGTATTTTTGTTGTTAATGCAGAATTGGTCAAGAGTAAATTTCAGTTTGATCCAAGTTGGCCGGTGATTAATGATTTTGATGCTAACTTAAATTTCACTAACAACAGCATGCTAATTACGGGTCGAGGTGGCGAGCTTACTGGCATAGACGTTACCGGTGTTAAGGTTGCTATTGATGATTTAGCTGGCCAACAAATATTAACGGTTGCCGCGAATTTTAAAGATACCCAAGCCAATGCAGTAAGTGACTTAATGAACAATAGTCCGTTGGCCGACACGGTTGGAGAGACACTAAACCAGCTACAAGTATCAGAAAATATTTCAGGTAGCTTTGCACTAAATTTACCTTTAAATGATCTTGATAGTGCTGTGGCAAGTGGCAAGGTTGAGTTCAAGAATAATAAAATAGCATTGCAAGCACCTGCCATGAACTTTACGGAAGTGAATGGTGAATTGAGCTACGAAAATGATGTAATAAAGACGCAAGGACTGACATTAAATTGGCGAGAAATGCCCTTAGTACTGAAAGTAGAAGCCCAGGATACTAACCGTAAATATTACCAAACATTGATTAACCTACAAGCGCAGTGGCCAGAAACCGCTTGGAAAAAAGAGCTGCCAGAATTACTTGAAAAATATGGTCAGGGTCTGTTAGCGTGGCAAGGTGATTTAACGCTAAAGATGCACCACCAAGGTGGTTTTAGTTATGAACTCTTACTGGACTCTACTTTAGAAAAGATAGCACTTTCATTACCTGCGCCTTATAAAAAAATAGCCGACGATGTACTTAATGTTGCGGTAAAAGTTTCTGGAGAGGAACATTCATCAGTACTTTACGCACAAATCGGTGATGAGCTAAATTTTTATGGTGAGTTAAATCATAGTAAAGTGCAATTTACTAAAGCACATTTAGTCTTAGGTAATGAACATATGTTATTACCAACGGAAGGCTTTCATATCACGACAAACTTATCTACCGCCTCAGTAACCGAGTGGCAACCGTTAATTTTTGATATTCTTGATGGCATAGAACAAGCATCGGTAAATACAGCTGCAGATAATGTTGCCCTGTTAAGTGGGCCTAAACGTATTAGGGGCAAGGTTGAAAAGCTTAATGTGTTAGGACAAGAATTAACTGACGTCTCTTTTAATCTTAACGATGAAGAGCAATGGTGGTTACTTGAATTGCAAGCCAAAGAAACACGTACCAAAGCTAAGTTTTATCCTGATTGGCATCAACAAGGGATAGAGCTTAATGCTGATTTTATTCATTTAACGGCAGATGATGAACTTGTTAATGAAAACCTTGTTGAGGAACCATCAGCAGAACCGATAAGTAACGATGTTATTTTCGCTAATATTCCGCCTATTCGTGGGAAATGTTCGAGTTGTAGCTATGGAAAATTTGATTTTGGTGAAGTTGATTTTTCTATTGAACGGTCTGCTGTCGATACGTTAACCATTAAAAAATTTACGACTACACGGGGTAAAACACAATTAAGTTTTGATGCCAGTTGGCAACATAATGCCGATGAATCTCAAACCACTATTATAGGCAAATTGAAAGCGAAAAATGTTGATCAAGAAGTCGAGAAATTAGGTTATCCTTCAACGATAAAAGATAGTGAATTGGACATGTACTATAATTTTAACTGGACAGGTAGCCCATTAGATTTTGCGATAGGAAGCTTTAACGGTACAAGCCAAGTTAAACTTTCAGACGGATATTTAGCTGAAGTACCTGATCAAGCCCGAGCATTTTCACTACTCAGTTTACAGTCCTTAGTTCGTAAATTGAAGTTTGATTTTCGAGATATTTTTAGTGATGGTATGTTCTATGATTCCATTAAAGGAGATTTTGAGGTCAAAAATGGCGTTGTTTATACCGATAACACTTTCATGAAAGGTGCGGCAGGCGACTTATCTATAAAAGGTAATACCAACTTAAACGACCAAGTACTCGATTATAAAATGTCTTATAAGCCCAATTTAACCTCAAGCTTACCTGCAATTGCCTGGATAGCGACATTAAACCCATTGACCTTTATTGGTGCTTTGGCTCTTGATGGCGTTATTACCTCGCAAGTTGTTTCAGAATATAAAATTGAAGTTACTGGGCCAATTGACTTACCCGTAGTAAAAGTCGTCGATAAAAAAACCCAAAATATAAAAGTTGGCCGTTCAACACCTCCTGAAGTTATTGATATCATTCCTGATCAGAACAATATCACTCCTGTTACACCAGCAAATAAAACAGAGGGTATAAAAGATCACAAGGAAATAAACCTAGATGGTTAGACTTACGGCAATACAACTATGCTCTGTACCCAATGTTGAAGAAAACCTAGTGAGTATTGAGGCTGAATTAGCTCGATTATCGCCAGTTACTTCGAATGATGAACATATTGTCGTTTTACCTGAGTGTTGTTTGTTCTTTGGAGGAAAAGACGCCGAGCAATTAGCGGTATCTAAACGATCATTAAAAGATAAGCTGGCAACGTTAGCCAAAAAATATCAGGTGCTTTTGGTTGCTGGTAGTATTCCACTAGCAACCTCAGCCAAAATTGAAGATAAGTTTACTAACAGTAGTTGTATTTTTTCACCGCAAGGTCATGAGTTAATACAGTACGATAAAATTCATTTATTCGATGCTAATGTTGAAGATAACGAAAAAAGTTATCGTGAATCTCGCTATACTCAAGCGGGTGATAAAATTTGTTGTTGGCAAGCTGAAAATGTAAATATTGGCTTAACAATTTGTTATGACTTGAGATTTCCTGAACTTTATCGCCAACTTCGCTTGTTAGGTGCTGATGTTATTACGGTACCAAGTGCCTTTACTACAGTAACTGGTCAAGCACATTGGCAAACATTATTACAAGCACGTGCCATTGAAAATCAAGTGTATATTGTAGCTGCAGGCCAACATGGTACGCATCTTAATGGTAGAGAAACATGGGGACACAGTATGATTATCAGTCCTTGGGGAGAAATACTTAGCTGTATAGAGCAAGGTATTGGTAGTATTAGTGTTGAATTTTCCCGTGACGAACTAGACAGAGTAAGAGCAGCAATGCCTGTTACTGAACATAATCAATTTGAAAGCACATTAAAACGCCCAAATTAAATAAATTAATACGATAAGTGAAAAATATGAATAGTGTTGAACGTGAACTTTTAGCCGATAGCCAAATTGACCGAGATCTTTTAGATCAAACGTTAAACAATATATATCAACGAAACATTGATTTAGCCGACTTATACTTTCAGTCGAGCTGTCATGAGTCATGGATGCTAGAAGATGGCATTGTCAAAGAAGGTTCATATAATATTGAACGTGGTGTTGGTGTGCGAGCAATATCAGGCGAAAAAACTGGTTTTGCTTACTCTGATGATATTTCTCCTCTCGCGTTAAAAAAAGCAGCTGATGCCGCTAAAGGTATTGCAAATGCCGACCAAAATGGTCGAGTACTTGCTTTTAAAAATCAAACAGTGAAATCAGTTTATCAAGCCACTGATCCGTTAGGCAGTCTAGCGCAAGAGCAAAAAATCACCTTAATGCATGAAATTGAAGCCCATGCTCGTTCAGTTGATAAGCGTGTTCAGCAGGTTATTGTTAGTTTGTCAGGTGTTTATGAAAAAATATTAGTGGCTGCTAGCGATGGTACTTTTGCTACTGATATACGACCACTGGTTCGCTTAAATTGCTCAGTATTAGTTGAAGATAATGGTAAACGTGAACGTGGCAGTGCTGGCGGTGGTGCTCGAACTGATTATAGTTATTTCTTTGAACTTGAAAATGGTAAAGCACGTTATTTAGCTTATGCCGAAGAAGCGGTTCGTCAAGCTTTAGTCAATGTGGTGGCAATAGAATCTCCAGCTGGCATGTTACCTGTTGTACTTGGTTCAGGTTGGCCGGGCGTGCTATTGCATGAAGCCGTTGGTCATGGTTTAGAAGGTGATTTTAACCGTAAAGGTTCGTCAGCATTTTCAGGTAAAATTGGTCAAAAGGTGACTTCTGATTTATGCACTATTGTTGATGATGGCACAATCCCTAATCGCCGTGGTTCAATTTCAATAGATGATGAAGGAACGCCAGGACAATACAATGTACTGATTGAAAAAGGTATTTTGAAAGGTTATATGCAAGATAAGCATAACGCTAAGCTGATGGGTGTAGCACCTACCGGTAATGGTCGCCGTGAATCTTATGCACATTTACCTATGCCTAGAATGACTAATACTTATATGCTTGCGGGTGAACATGATCCAAAAGATATTATTAAGTCAGTGAAAAAAGGCATTTACGCGCCACATTTTGCTGGTGGTCAAGTTGATATTACCTCTGGAAAATTTGTTTTCACCAGCTCTGAAGCTTACCTTATTGAAAACGGTGAAATTACTTCGCCAATAAAAGGCGCTACGTTAATTGGTAGTGGTCCTGAAGCGATGAAAAATGTCAGCATGGTCGGTAACGACCTGAAACTTGATGCTGGCGTTGGTGTTTGTGGAAAAGATGGACAAAGTATTCCGGTAGGTGTTGGCCAACCTACTTTGAAAATCAATGAAATGACAATTGGTGGCACTCAGTAGTTCATTTCTGAATAAATTACTTTTAAGAAAGTCATCCGCTATTTAGAAATAAATGGCTGATGACTTTTTTTTTGCGCTAGCTATTAAGAGGAATATTTTGGCAAAACATTATAAAAGTAATAACAATCGCTATTTTTATTAACAGGGATTGAAAAACAGTTCTAATTGTTATAATGTAACAACATATGCGTAGTAATCACTTTTTATTTACACAGTTTTTTTCACAGAGTCGGCAATCAATAATAAGTTTATTGATCATGTCTGCATTTCTGTGCGCCACGCTTAGTCATAGTTCGCATGGTGAATTGATACCTGATAATGTTGAATTACAGCAGTGTAAACTGTGTCAGCATAACATTGACACGCCAAAGAATAATATCACCTTAAAACTGGTTAACGTCAGTAATTATCAACAATCCACGCAAACGTTAATTATAGTTAATCGTTACACGCCATTTTATTTGATACCACAGTTACGTGCCCCCCCCTGTTCAATAGATAAAAATTAACACAGTTCAAAAATAAAAATTTTAGGAAATTAGCTTAATCGCTAATCTTCTTTAGATCTATCTATTGGAAAAAAAATGAAATCAATTTATATCAATAAAATTGCACCTTTGTGTGCCTTATCATTATTAATGGTCGGCGCTGCCAGCCATGCTCAAAAATTTTCAGGCGTAGTATTTGATGCCGATGGCAACAGGATTGCGAAAGCTAAAGTTTCTTTGGTTAATACTAAATATAAAGCAGTTACTGACGAAAAAGGCCAATTTACTTTTAGTGACATTGGTGTTGGTAAAGTAGAACTTCATGTTAGTGCTAAAAACTTTAGTCATATCAACGAGTATTTCACCATTACCGATCAAGACATTACCGAGGTGACAATTTCACTGAGCGCTACGGTCATGGAAGTGGTCGATGTTTATGCGACACCTTTGCATTCATCGAGTATTGAGTCGGCCTTGCCAGTAAATGTTATTTCTGGTGACGAGCTGCGTTTAAAGCAAGCATCTACATTAGGTGAAACACTGAAAAATGAAGTGGGTGTACATTCAAGTTATTTTGGCCCAGTTGCAAGTAGTCCTATTATTCGTGGTATGGATGGACCAAGAGTGTTAATCACACAAAATGGTTTAGACGTAGGGGATGCATCTCGTGTAGGACCAGACCACGCGGTTGCAGCCGAAGCTGGTACTGCCCAACAGGTAGAAGTACTTCGTGGGCCGTCAACGCTTTTTTATGGCAGTGGTGCGATAGGTGGTGTGGTGAATGTCGTTGATAATCGAGTACCTACAAATATTGATAATCAGGTCGATTATTTACTTAAGCATAATGATGTTGCAGATGAAAGTGAAGCAACACTCAATATAAACACAGGGTACAAAAGTTTAGCCGTTCATCTTGATGCGTTTTGGCGTGAATCTAATGATTATAAGATCCCAGGCTATGCGACTGCAGAAGAAGACGATGATGAACATGAAGAAGGCCATGATGAACATGAAGGCGAAGAAATTAAAGGTATTCTAGAGAACAGTGCCTCGAAGTCATCAGGTTTTACCCTGGGTTCAAGTTATTTGTTTGACGCAGGATATATTGGCTTTTCGTATGGCCGAATGGAAAGAACTTACGGTATTCCTGGGCATTCAGAACACGGTGAAGAAGAACATGAAGAAACAGGAACTGAAATCAGTGAAGAAGGCGCTGTTTTTGGTGATTTAGTACAAGACAGATATCAACTATTGAGTGAAATTAGTTTTGAAGACAGTTTTATTAATCGTGTAATGAGTAAAGCAGCTTACACAGATTACCAACATCAAGAAATTGAAGGAGGAGAAGTCGGTACTCAATTTAATAATGAGATGTTAGAAACACGCTTTGATCTTTATCATCAAGCCGTTAACGGTTGGAAAGGTGCATGGACATTGCATTATAAAGAAAATGATTTTAATGCGATTGGAGAAGAAGCATTCACGCCTCCTTCAAACACAGAATCAATTGCTATTGCTTGGCTTGAAGAGAAACACATAGACGATGTTTTATGGCAATTAGGTATACGTGCCGAACATGTAACCTTGAGTGCAAATAGTGAAGTTGAATCACACGATGAACATAGCGATGAACTAGGCAGCCATGAAGAAGAGTCGCATTTTAATAAACAGAGCTTTACGCCTATAAGTGCGTCTTTAGGTGCTGTATGGGAATATTCAACGGGTTATAATTTAGGATTTTCTGCTGCGTTTTCTCAGCGAGCACCTTCAGCGAGTGAATTGTTTTCGAATGGTGCTCATATCGGCACGAATACTTATGAAGTTGGGGCATTGTTTGAGGTACATGAAGAAGACCATGAATTACATGTAGACCTGTCTGATCAAAATGTTGAGTTAGAGACAGCTTATAATCTAGATCTTACTTGGAGAAAATTTGAAGGCGACTTTGGTTTTGTTGCCAGTGCTTTTTATAATCATATTGACGATTATTATTATCAAGCGAATACTGGGCTATTTGCAGAAAGCGGCCATGATAGTCACGATGAAGCCATTGAAGAAAACCATGAGGAGGAAACTGCCGGTTTGCCCGTTTATGTATTCCAACAAAATAATGTGGTGATGTATGGTGTAGAAGCTGAGTTTTTTTATCAGGTAGCACCTTCACTTAAAGCGACGCTATTTACTGATTATATTCGTGCAAAGCTTACTGATAATAACAATGATAATCTACCTAGGATCCCGCCAATGCGCGTTGGTGGTCAATTAAATTATATGACCGATAAGTATTCAGCAGAGCTAAGTGCAACACATTACTTTAAACAATCAGATACAGCGGTATTAGAAAGTGAAACAGACGGCTATACTATGCTAGATGCTAACTTTAATTACTTTATTAATAATGTTGGCGACGATATGGTGGCATTTTTAAAAGTGAATAATATTACAGATGAAGAAGCACGAGTACATACGTCATTTCTCAAAGGTGTTTCACCATTACCGGCACGAGGGTTTACGGTTGGTATTAGAGGAAGTTTTTAAGCAGTAGAATAATAGCTTTGTAGATGAGGCCAAGGCTTCATCTACAAAGTATGTTTAACGATTTACTTTAATCTAAGACCTGACTTTTCAATCGTGATTTTGTCTTTCTTCAATAAGTTTCCAACGGTAGCTTTAAAGGTTTTTTTACTAACACCAAGAATACGCTGAATAAGTTCTGGCGAACTTTTGTCATGTAATGGGCTAAAACCATCATTTTCTGCAATGTGCGCTAATAATTTATCGGCAAAGTCATTAACTTTCCCTTCACCTGAACGAGAAAGTGATAAATCGATACGACCATCTTCACGGATGTTTTTAATAAAACCGTCAATAATTTTACCAACACGTAATGGTTGAAAAATTTCATTGTCGTAAAGTAAGCCCCAGTGCTTATCGTTGATAATCGCTTTGAAACCCAGATCAGTTTTTCCACCAATCATTAACTTAACTTTGTCCCACTTTTGATAATCAGCAGGCCAAATATCAATATATTTGTCGAGCTTACTTGAAGCGGCAATTCGGTCTGTGGTGGTATCAAGAAAAATACGTACTAGATAATATTTCCCTTCTTCCATTGGTGTATGCTGCTGATTAAAAGGTACTAATAAATCTTTAGGTAACCCCCAATCAAGGAATGCACCCATTTTATTGAGCTGTTTTACTTTCAATGAAACGAATTCATCTACTTGGCCAAACGGCTTTTCAGTGGTCGCAATAATGCGTTCAGCTGAATCAACATAAATGAAGACAGTGAGTTTATCGTCTACTTTACAGTTTTCAGGAATAAAACGGTTCGGTAGTAATACTTCACCCAGTTCTCCAGCACTTAAATAAGCACCTTTTTCGGTGACTGCAACTACAGAAAGGGTATTATATTTACCAATGTCGGCCATTTGAATTTACCAAGAAAATTAATATTAAAATCTTAAGGGCTATAATAACGCATATCAAAAATGAATGATGTTATTTTCTTGGTTTGGTTTGAATATATTCAGCGTGGCGTAGCTGAAGTAAATCGCCAATTTTGCGAATAACATGCTCTTCAATACTTGCCAGCTCACCATCGGCATAAGCCATATTCCATAACTGCTTAACAATTGATATTCGTTGTTCGATAGAAAAATGTTTATTTATTTTCGATGTATATCGATAAAAATCAGTCGCTTGTTCACTTTGAATCAGCGCCTGGTCAATAATTTGCTTAACTTCTTCTTCATTCAAGTGAAACTGTTCAACGAGTAACACGGCCAGTTTAGCTTGTTCTTTTTGGTCAAAGTGTCCATCAGCACGCATCACTTCACACAATAATACCGCACAGGCTAGCTCTATAGTCACCTCATCAGAATTTTTTTTAGTGTTATTGTCTGTTAAATCATCGGCCAGGTTTTGAAAAAAAGAACTGATTTTTGTAAGCATGTTTATTCCTTAAATAAAGTAATCACTTTATTGTTACGCTCAGCAATAAAGAAAACAAGCAGATAATAGCTATATTTGATAACAAAGTGTGTCTGATTGCTATTTTTTGCTGGTAATATTATGATAACAAACTGATGACAGCGCTGTCTTTGGTGGCAAGGTTGCACTAAAGTTTATAAGGTAAAAGAATGTTAAGTCAGTATCCCTCTGCAGTTGTAAAAGCAAGTCCAAATAAAAAACGACTATTGTCAATTGACGCTTTACGTGGTTTCGATATGTTTTGGATTTTAGGCGCTGAAGGTTTGTTTGCAGCATTATTTATAGCGACAGGCTGGCCCATTCTTGCGGTGCTTGCACAGCAAATGGATCACAGTGCTTGGCATGGGTTTCGTATTTATGATTTAATTTTTCCCTTATTTATTTTTCTATCAGGAGTCAGTCTAGGTATCGCAGCAAAGCCCTTATCTAGCTATGAGCCAGAACAAGCAAAATCGATTTTATATAATGGCATCAGGCGCTTATTGCTTTTGATTAGTTTTGGCATTTTATATAATCATGGTTGGGGCGGCGGTATTCCCACATCATTTGATAGTATCCGTTATGTTAGCGTACTCGGGCGTATTGGTATTGCGTGGTTTGTAGCAGCATTATTAGTTTGGTACGTCAGTGAAAAAATACAGTGGTTCGTTGCAGGCGTTATTTTAATAGGATATTGGTTACTACTAAGCTTAGTCACATTAGGTGGATATGGTGGCGGTGATTTTTCAGCGAATGGAGCATTGAACGCTTGGTTTGATCAACATTTATTACCGGGGTCAACTTATCAGGGGCTCGCCATCGACCCAGAAGGGTTGTTATCAAATATAACATCGATTGTAAATGCACTAGCGGGTGTCTTCATTGGTCGTTACATGATAAAAAATATTTATACGCCCAAGACACTATTAACCGGTCTTTTGGTTATTGGGACCTCTATTTTATTACTCGGTTATTTATGGGGCGTTTTTTTCCCAATTAACAAAACATTATGGACGAGTTCATTCACTTTGGTCACTATTGGTTACAGTATCTTATTACTGACGCTATTTTATTGGCTGATTGATGTATTAGAGTTCACCCTATGGGCTAAATTTTTCGCAGTAATTGGTACGAATTCAATCATTATTTATTTAGGTTCGAGTATTGTTGATTGGCAATATACCTCGAAAAGTATTTTCGGAGGCTTAATCAACTCTGTACCTGCAGGTTGGCAAGATTTTATTCTTTATGCTGGCATGGTGCTTTTACAATGGCTAGTCCTGTATTGGCTATATCGAAGAAATATTTTTATAAAAGTATAAATATTGGTTAAAAGCACGAATATTGTCGAGGACTGTTTTTTCAAGACAGTCTTTTTTTATATCAGTAAATAAATAGTGGTTTGTTAACTTATTGTTTTTGATTGAAAAATAATGTTTTTTTGTTTTTGTTTACTGAATTTGTTATTTCGGCGCGTATCTTGTAACAAGCATTTACAACTTAATTGATTGTATAGACTGTTAATTAGCTATCCTATAGACAATTAAAAGAATTATTAGTTCAGATCACATTTATGAGGACATAACCGTGACACGTAAAAAACAAATTATTATACCCATTGCCATTCTAATCATTGGCATTTTATTGTTTTTTGGCTTTTCAAGCATGAAATCGCCACCAGAAGAAAAAGCGGAAGTTGATAATACCCCTATCGTTGCTGTTGAAGAGGTTCATGTTGCACCGATGAATTTAACGGTTAAATCATATGGTGTCGTACAGCCTAAGTATGAAACCGAACTTGTCGCTCAAATTAGTGGTGAAGTAGTTGAACTGGCAGATGTTTTTGTACGTGGTGGTTTTGTTGCAAAAAACCAATTGCTCGCCCGTATCGACCCTAATGATTACCAAGCTGCATTAATTGATGCTGAAGCAACAATTGCCTCGGCACGTGCTTCGCTAGAAAAAGAGCGTGCCCAAGGGCAGGTAGCTGAACAAGAATGGAAACGCATTACGGATACTTCTCCTACTGAATTGAGCTTGCGTAAACCGCAACTAGCACAAGAACTTGCTAATGTTAAATCAGCACAAGCCTCTGTACTTCGCGCCAAACGTAACTTAGAACGTACCGAAATTAGAGCGCCTTATGATGCAATGATTGAAAGTCGTATGATTGGTTTAGGCTCTTTTGTCGGTACTGGCACTAAAGTGGGTAAATTATTAGGAACAGGGGTAGCTGAAGTTCGCTTACCCGTAGCCGATGATCAACTACAGTTTTTAGCTTCACAAGGGGAAAATGCCCAGGTTAATTTACTTGGAACATTTGCGGGTGAAAATATTACATGGTCCGCAAAAATTGCTCGCAGTGAAGGTGTTGTAGACAATAAAAGCCGTATGACTTATTTAGTGGCTGAAGTTAAAGACCCTTATGGTTTGAAGTCTCAAAAAAATGTAAATAAACACAATCCTATTCGCTTTGGCTCTTATGTTAAAGCAGAAATTTTTGGTATTAGCCTTAATCGGGCCGCTTTGTTACCTCGATACCTCGTTAGTAATAACCGCGTTGCCATTTTAGATGCCGATTCTAAATTGCACTATGCTGACATCATTATCGCTCGTCAAGAAGGCTCAAATGTTATTGTAACTGACGGTTTGAAGGAAGGTGACCAGCTCATTGTTTCAGCATTAGATTACCCTGTTGATGGCATGAAATTAGCTTTGCAAGGTAGTAAAAGTGAAGTCATTAATCAAAATGAACTTGAAACACAAATCGCAAGCACTAAGGATTAGATGATGGATGATACCAATAAAGGCTTAATTGCTTGGTTCGCCCGTAATAGTGTCGCGGCAAATTTGTTGATGATATTTATTCTAGTGGGTGGTTTTTTTACGATTAGCACCATCAACAAACAAATGTTTCCACAAATAAACATTAACTGGATTTCTTATACCGCACCTTACCCAGGGGCAGCCCCTCAGGAAGTAGAGGAAGGTATTACCATTAAGGTTGAAGAAGCTTTAGAGACTGTCCAAGGCTTAAAGCGTGTGATCACTTATTCTAACCGCAATTTTTCAAATGGTTGGTTTGAGGTTGATCTCGATTACGACCCACAAGTTGTTTTAGAAGAAGTTAAATCAGCAATTGATTCTATTTCAAGCTTTCCTGACGGTATGGAACGTATTAAAGTTGAACGCGAAAAGTTTCGCCAAGAAGTTATGTATATCAGCTTATACGGTGACCTAACTAATGGCGAGCTTAAAGAGTTAGGACGAAAAGTCCATAATGAAATTCAACAATTACCTTTAGTCAATATTGCAGAATTATACAGCGGCTTAGACTACGAAATTTCAATAGAAGTTAGTAAAGATAAGTTACGCGAATATGGCTTAACTTTTAGAGATGTTGCTCAAGCGGTACGTGGTTATTCTGGCAATATGTCTGCTGGACAAATTCGTGCAGAGAATGGCTACATTAATTTACGCGTTGAGAACCAAGCTTATCGAGGTTACGAATTCGAGCAAATACCTATTATTACCTTAGCCGATGGTACTAAAGTCTTGTTAGGCCAAATGGCGACTATTATTGATGGTTTTACTGAAGGCCTACAGTATTCAAAATTCAATGGTGAAAACTCGGTCAGTATCTTTATTGGCGCAGCTGATAATCAAAGTATTACCGATGTTGCCGATGTCATTAATAAGTATGTTGATGAAAAGTCGAATGTTCTTCCTGCAGGCGTTAAGTTAGAAACTTGGGTTGATATGACCTACTATCTTGAAGGCCGTTTGACCATGATGATCGACAATATGAAAAGTGGTGCAATATTAGTCTTTCTAATGTTAGCGTTATTCTTACGTGTCCGTTTGGCTTTTTGGGTAATGATGGGCTTACCCGTATGTTTTCTTGGTACTTTATTCCTGATGCCATTAGAATTTATTAATGTCACTATTAATGTCATTAGCTTGTTCGCCTTTATTTTGGTGTTAGGTATTGTTGTTGATGATGCCATCGTTATGGGGGAGAGTGCCCATGACGAAATTGAACAACATGGCCATAGTACTGAAAATGTTATTCGCGGTATTCAACGTGTTGCTATGCCAGCAACCTTTGGGGTATTAACAACGATTGCGGTCTTCTTGCCTTTTCTTTTTGGTGAAGGGCCTTCTGCCGCGTTCGGTAAAGCCATTGGCTCGGTAGTTATCTTGTGTTTAATTTTCTCTTTAATTGAGTCAAAACTCATTTTACCGGCGCATTTGGTTAAAATGAAACCTAAGGTTAATATAATAAAACTTAAGAAATTAAACGAGTATGGCTTCTTTTGGTTCATTCAATATCCTTTAGATAGGATCACTAAAGTAGTAGACAGGCTTCGAGGAGCCATTGATGACAGTTTAAAATCTTTTATTCAAAATATTTATCAGCCAGCGTTACAGAAATTTCTAGATTATCGTTATGCCGTACTAATGTTTTTTATTAGTTTAATGTTAATCAGCGCAGGTTTGTTTAGTGGTGGTTTTGTTCGCTTTGTTGGTCAACCTAAGATCCCACATGACTTTCCTCGTGTTAATGTTGAAATGAATGTAGATGCCTCAGAGAAAGCAACCTTACAAACCTTATTAAATATCCAAGGTGTAATTAATACCATAGATAAAGAGATTGAAGCTCAATACGGTCAGTCAATGATCTCTGATATGCAGGTCGATTTACGCAGCAGAACCAGTGGTCAATTGATGGTTAAATTAGTGGTACCTGAATTAAGACCGATGAATACTTTCGAACTGGCTGATTTATGGCGTGCCGCTATACCGAATTATCCTGGGGTAAAATCGTTTACCATTGGTGATAATTTATTTGGCTCTGGCCGAGACGACGGTGATATTGCCTTTAGATTAGAAAGTAAAGACGATGCACAACTACTCGCTGCATCAAGAGAGTTAAAAACTAAACTTAATTCTTTAAAAGGTATTGGCGATGTTAATGATAGTCGTCAAACAAGTGCCAAAGAAGTTCAGTTTGAATTGAAACCGCTTGCTTATAGTTTAGGATTAACTTTAGCCGAAATTGCTTCACAAGTGAGTTACAGTTTCTATGGTTTAGAAGCACAACGCATTTTACGTGACAGCGAAGAAGTGAAAGTGATGATCCGTTATCCACTTGAGCAACGAAGCTCTGTTGGACATGTTGATGATGTGATGATCAAAGCGCCAAATGGTGCAGAATTACCTTTGTCGGAATTGGCTAATATTACCTTACAAGAAGGGGTGACTAGTATTCGTCGTGAAAATGGTAATCGGACAATTAACGTCTGGGCAAGTGTTGACGCTGAACAAGTTGAGCCATTCAAAGTTGCTAACGATATCAGAGACAACTTTATTCCTGAACTATTAAGAAAATTTCCAAAAGTTCAAAGTGAAGTGTCGGGCAGTATTCAAGAAGAAATGGAAGGTGCGGACAATCAAAAACGTGACTTTATTATCTCATTGTTGATTGTTTTCTCATTACTGGCTATACCATTGAAGTCTTACTCTCAGGCAGTGATGATTATGATCGTTATTCCTTTTGGTATTATTGGTTCGGTCTTTGGCCACTTCCTTTTAGGTATGGACTTAAGTGCACTATCAGTTATGGGGATATTAGCGGCTGCGGGTGTGGTCGTTAATGACTCCTTAGTCATGGTTGATTATGTTAATAATGCCAGGAAATCAGGCGTCAAACTAAAAGATGCGGTAATACATGCCGGCACTAAACGTTTTAGAGCTATCATGTTAACGTCAATAACAACCTTTATTGGTTTAGTGCCTATCATCTTCTTTGAGGTAAGTGCCCAAGCACAAATCGTAATTCCAATGGCGATATCTTTAGCCTTTGGGGTATTATTTGCGACTATAGTTACACTGGTATTGATCCCAAGTTTATATCTTATTATTGAAGATATGAAAAAGATCTTTAAGCGTAAAAAGAAACAACCGCTTATTGCTGAAAACACAGGTGATTTATCGGTTAATTAATCGGTAGTATTTTTATCAAAGCCATTACTTTTGTAATGGCTTTTTTATGCGATTCATTAAATTTATTAACCAATATCTCTCTGCTAGCCTGGTCAAGAAAAGCTATCGTTAATAATAATAGCTGGCTATAATGGTGTTAATGCTAATATTAATAAATGAAGCGAACTCATTATAATGAAATATATTTATCTTTTTTCAACACTTACTCTCATGACAATAACGGGTTGTTCGACAACTGAAAATGCTTGCGAAGATATAACCATCGCGAGTGAACAGATTCAAATGTGCCAGTCACTGCAACGCCAAATAGCAGACGCCAAAGGTAAACCTATAAAACGAACTGAGTTAGAACGTCGTTATCAAGTTGACTGCATCGACATTCGCTACTATCGTGATGACAAACAACCAGCAATTTGTGGTAATAAACAAAAAATTGGCGAAGAAATTAAGACGCTTAAAAAAGAGGCTAATCAGTAAACGATTAAGCTCTTGGTCGCTTACTTTAAGGCAAACTTTAGGGTTTGCTTTTTTGTTTACTTTTCTTAAAATTAATCATCAAATGAGTGTGTCATATGTTTAAAAAAATAGTCGGTTTAGTCTTCACTTGTAGCTTTTTATTCTCATGTCAGCAAGCCGCTGAGGAAGTGACTAGCAGAGATACAGCCAATACCGAAGCTATTTCAGCCGCAGAGGTATCAATAATGCCTAAAAAAAGTTTGTCTGCTAAAGCGGAACCTGAGCAAATATCATTTACCGCAACAATTAAATATATGAATTTAGAAGGGGGCTTTTTTGGATTAGTTTCTAAAGAAGGTAAGCATTGGTTACCGCTGAATTTAGAAAAAGAATTCCAAAAAGATGGCGCTGTTATCAAAGTAACAGGCAAAGCTATCACGGGTATTATGACTATTCAGCAATGGGGAACTCCTTTTTCAATTACCGATATTGAATTAATTACTGCAGCGAATAAAGCGCCTGAAAATAAGAACCTGCAGTAGTTTTACTTACAGAGCGAAGGTTGCATCAATAATGTTAGATGACTAATGTTAGATGACTAATGTTAGATGACGATTTTTACCTGAAATGATGATTTGACAGATACCACGATATTCTTGTTCTGTCATTAGTGATACAAAGCTTTGGCTTAGTCATTCTGCCAATTGTATTAAGGTATGTAGCGGTGTTACTTACAGAGCGAAGGTTGCATCCATAATGTTAGATGACTAATGTTAGATGACTAATGTTAGGTGACGATTTTTACCTGAAATGATGATTTGATAGATACCACGATATTCTTGTTCTGTCATTACTGATACAAAGCTTTGGCTTAGTCATTCTGCCAATTGTATTAAGGTATGTAGCGGTGTTACTTGCAGAGCGAAGGTTGCATTAGTAATGTTAGGTGTCGATTTTCACCTGAAATGATGATTTGATAGATACCACGATATTCTTGTTCTGTCATTGGTGATACTGAGCTTTGGCTTAGTAATTCTGCCAATTGTGCCGTGGTGTTACTGTGTCCAAACACTACGGTGTTCTCTTGTTCTTTGATCAATTGCCAGGCGAGTTGCTCTAATTTATTGGGCGCATAATTTTTGATCGCAAGTTGTTGCTGTTGTGCTAGCGGTGTAGCCGTTGCCATAGTCCGTTGATAGCGCGTACTGTATATATTTTCTATTTCTGCATTCTCTAGAATACGAGCAAGTTCTTTTGCTCTATATGTACCGCATTGTGTTAATCCAGAATCTTCTTGTTCAGTTTTGTTTTCAGCATGACGAATTAAATAAAGGCTGTAGCTTTTACTTTCCTTTTGTACATAAGCGTTTTCAGTCGCATTAACGATTAAAAAAGGTATGTTGATAAAAAAAATTAACAGTAAAATTAATTTATTCATAACATACCTTTTTCGATTCATGCTTATTCACTGTTAAAATAAACGATTCAAACCATTCAATGCAGCAACACGAAATGCCTCAGCCATCGTTGGATAATTAAACGTGGTATTAACAAAGTATTCAATGGTATTACCGCCATTGGTTTGTTGCATAATTGCTTGACCAATATGAATGATTTCAGCCGCATTTTCACCAAAACAATGAATACCTAAAATTTCTTTAGTTTCGCTGTGAAAAAGTATCTTCAGGGAACCGACTAAACTATTTGATATTTGTGCTCTTGCTAAATGTTTGAACTGGGCACGACCAACCTCATACGGAATTTTTGCCGCGGTCAGTTCTTGTTCTGTTTTACCAACAGAGCTTATTTCTGGAATCGTGTAGATACCTGTAGGAATATCAGCAATAAGTTTTGCTGTACTTTGGTGATCTATCATCGCTGAAGCTGCTAACCGGCCTTGATCATAAGCGGCACTGGCTAAGCTTGGGTAACCAATGACATCACCTACCGCATATATATTGTCGACACTGGTTTGATATTGATCGTTGACTTTTAGTTGCCCACGTCCATCTGCTGATAATCCTGCATTTTCAACTTTTAAGTCGGCTGTATTACCTGTTCGCCCATTAGCAAAGAGTAAACAGTCGGCGCGCATTTTTTTACCTGATTCTAAATGAACAACCACAGAGTCGTCGGATGCTTCAACTCGTGCAATCGCTTCGCCATGACGGATCACTACACCATTATTCCATAAGTGGTAGCTGAGTGAATCAGACATTTCTGCATCTAAAAAAGAAAGCAGTCTATCTCGGGTATTAATTAAATCTACCTTTACACCTAAACCTCTAAATATAGAGGCGTATTCGGAACCAATAACACCAGCACCATAAATAATGATAGAACGGGGATCATGCTTAAGTGATAAGATGGTATCTGAGTCATAGACTCGCGGATGGTTAAAATCAATATCTTTAGGTCGGTAGGGATGTGAACCAGTAGCAATAACAATTTGCTTTGCCGTAATTTGTTCAATGGCGCCCTCGTTATTCACTATTCTAAGCGTATGGGCATCAATAAAAGACGCTTCACCCGAAATCAGTTCAACGCGGTTACGATCATAAAAGCCACTGCGTAGCTGCACTTGTTTACGAATAACCGAAGAGGCATGTTTAAGAATAGCTGGGAACGTTAAATGTTTTGCTTTTTCATGGCCTCTAAAAAGTGGGCTCGCGTTATACTCAATGAGTCGGCTAACACTTTGACGTAAAGCTTTTGAAGGAATAGTTCCCCAATGCGTACAACCACCGCCAACGTCTTTATATCGCTCAACAATAGCAACACGTTTTTCTTTTTTAGATAGCTCCATAGCCGTACCTTCGCCACCTGGTCCGGTACCTATAATTATTGCATCGTAATCGTAATCGTTATTTGTTTTCTTCTTCGTTTTAGCTTTATTTTGAGTTGCCAAAATCTTGCCTTAAATTCCTACTAAGATAAAAAAATTTTAGCAGGAATTTAGACATCTGACCATGTAAAAGCTTATTAATCTAGAGGGTTTATGCCAGTTGGGTTAATAAGCGTTGAAAATGTTGTTGCTGGTCTGCCAAGTGCTGCTTAAATTCTTGGTATTGCGCTGCTAATTCAGAGCTCTCAACGTCGGCGATTAATTTATCGCGCCTACTGGCAAGTAATTTTTTACGCACATCATAGTAGTCATTAATTCTACTAATGAGTAAATCATATTCTTGCTGTAGTTTTTCTCGCATTTGCTCCGCATTTGGATGAGAGAGTAACTTCTTCTGGCTACGTTTAAATACCATAGCTAAGCGCGCTTTT
Source organism: Colwellia sp. BRX8-7 (assembly GCF_014077275.1). NCBI lineage: Bacteria > Pseudomonadati > Pseudomonadota > Gammaproteobacteria > Alteromonadales > Colwelliaceae > Colwellia > Colwellia sp. BRX8-7. The sequence continues at coordinate 278,662 of NZ_JACGVP010000004.1, forward strand.
TCAATTTTGTCATCCGGATAAGTCCGTAGTTTTGAGGTAAGCTTCAAAAACTCACAACCCTTAATCAACCATTTAGTTGGATCAAACTGCCACCAACGAATGCCGTTACGATAATCATTTTCAAAAATATGATGATAGTTATGATAGCCCTCACCAAAAGTTAAAAAAGCAAGAAAGCCATTATCTCGTGCAGTATTTCTTTCTGTGTAAGTTTGTTTACCCCAGATATGTGCCAAAGAATTAATGAAAAAAGTAGTGTGATGGCTTAACACTAAACGCAAGAAACCGACTAAAAGTAAACTACTAATAATATCGCCGTGCCATAAACCAAATAAAATAGGTACACCAAAGTTCATTAATATTGTCAGCAACAAATAATTTCTGTGCTGCCACATTACAATAGCGTCTTTTTGTAAATCACGGGTATTGTCGTAATTAGCATATCGATGCGCTTGATACTCACGAAGCATCCAACCGATATGTGAATACCAAAAGCCTTTTTTAGCTGAATAGGGGTCTTTGTCATTATTATCGACATGCTTGTGATGAACTCTATGATCAGAAGCCCAATGTAATATACTATTTTGTAAGGCAAATGCACCACCTAGTGCAAAAATGAAACGCAGCGAAGCATGTGCTTGATAGGTTTTGTGCGACCATAATCGGTGATAGCCAGCAGTAATAGACATACCACAATAGATAAAGCAGCATAGTGCTACTACAAGTTCAGTGGTATCAAAACCGTGTGTTATTGCTCGATACGGGACGCCAATTGCGGCAACTAAAAAGGTAATTAAAAACACACTAAAATTTAGCCAAACGATTTTAGGTTTATTCATGTAATAAGAATTCCATCAGTAAAAAAACGAACACTAAGTAAACAATTTCAGTGTACACGTGTACTCTATTTTAACTTTGATCACTTTTCAGTCAAGGTAATTTTTATTAAACTTTTTATCTTCAATCAATAATACTGGATTTAAATGTAGATGTTAGTGATCAAGTTTCTAGTAAATAGATGAAAATTCAGTATGATATAAACAGGCTAAAGTATAGGTTAATTAAGTAATGAGCGGGATTCGGGCACAGCAAAAAGAAAAAACACGTCGACAAATAATTGATGCTGCTCTTGGGCAGTTAAGTAGTGAACGTAGCTTTTCGAGTTTGAGCTTACGGGAAGTCGCTAAAGAGGCTGGCTTAGCACCAACATCATTTTATCGACATTTTTCTGATATGAACGAACTAGGTTTGACGCTGGTCGATGAAGCGGGTTTAACTTTGCGTCAATTAATGCGACAAGCTCGCCAACGAATTGAAAAAGGTGGTTCTGTCATTCAAATATCTGTCGTTACCTTTATGGAGTTTATTGAAAGTAACGGTAATATATTTCGCTTATTATTACGAGAGCGTTCTGGAACGTCAGCTGCTTTTCGAGCGGCGGTAAATCGAGAAGTGCGTTATTTCACCTTAGAACTATGTGATTATTTACAGCAAGCAAATAAATTGAATGCGGATGTGGCTTTTTTACAAGCCGATGCAGCGGTGACTATCGTATTTAGTGCTGGCTCTGATGCATTAGATGTTGATAAAGAGGATCGTCAACAAATTTCAATGCGTACCATTCAGCAGCTGCGCTTTATAGCACGGGGAGCTGCTGAATTTAGCAATAGGGGAGTAAAAAAGTAAAAACGTTACTTTTTACGTGAAAGTATCACACCTGTTTCAACATGGTGGGTATATGGAAACTGATCAAATAACGCAAATTTTTCAATATTGTGTGTCTTTATTAGTTCAACTAAGTTTTCTTTTAATGTCTCAGGATTACATGAGATATAAACAATACGTTCAAATCGGCTGACTAACTCAACGCTGTCAGGGTCAAGGCCAGCTCTTGGTGGATCAACTAATACTGTATCGTAATTATAGCTTTTAAGATCGAAACCTTCTAGACGACGAAATACTCGCTCACCGTTCATCGCTTGACTAAAATCTTCACTAGACATTCTTATTATATCAACATTGGTTAACTGGTTTGCGGTGATATTATTTTGTGCTGATTTTACTGATGTTTTCGATATTTCAGTACCTAAAACCCGATCAAAGTTTTCAGCGAGTGCGATACTAAAGTTACCATTACCACAATAGAGTTCGATTAAGTCACCACCGATATTTTGTGTGCCTTGCTTTGCCCAAAGTAGCATTTGCTCATTAACGTGCCCATTAGGCTGTGTAAAACTATTTTCTACTTGCTCGTAGATATAAGTTTTATCGCCAACAGTTAACTTCTCAGTGACATAATCTTTATCAAGGATAAATTTTTGTTTTTTAGCACGGCCAATAATATCAACAGGGGCTATTGCTGAAAGGGTTGATTTTAGTGTTGCCGCTTCAGTTAGCCATTCTTCATCTAATTGTCTGTGATACAACAAGCTTATTAAAAGCTCGCCACTGAGCGTTGATAAAAAATCGACTTGAAATAATCGATGACGAAGTGACGGTTTATCTTTAATTTCGTCAAGCAAGGCTTTCATAGCTTGATTAATGAGTTTACTGGCAACCGGAAAAGTGTCGACGCGATACTTTTCTTTCGTTTCACTATTAAACATAATATAAAATAAGTCATCATTGTCATGCCAAACTCTAAATTCTGCTCGTAATCTATAGTTTAAAGGCTCTGATCGAAAAACATCAAAATTTGGTAAGTCAAAATCACTAAACAATTTAGCGATATCATCCTGTTTGTTATCAAGTTGTTTATCATAAAATTGTGGTGCAATGTGACTAAACATATATAAGCCTTAAACGTAGAAAGAATTAAACAATATTATACCCAACTCTAGTGAGTATTAAAGAGGCGCTGAGTTTAGCGATTGTGATTACTTTGTCTAGTCATTTGTCTATAATTTTCTTACAAGAGATTGACTTCTTGCTAAAGTTTTACGAAAAAATGCCGATATAATAGCCATATTAAATTTAAGGATCTTTAGATCTTTGATTGTGTTTAATTAAAATTTAATTAGATACTGGAGAGTAACAATGAATAAAATTGATAATCAGACAAGGTTGCCGAATTATTTAGGGCAAAGTCGTAAAAGTGAACCAGCAAATAATGAAGTCGTTAAACGAGAAATGCCAGCAGAGTCAGTTAATACACTGGCATTAAACCATCGTGCTGCCATTACGATGAAAATTATATCTCAATCAATTTCTAGTCAGATTTCAGCAAATTTTCAAAAGATTACCGATGCACCACAAGCAACTAATGTAGTGATGAGTGATATCAGTAAAACAGCGTTAACTGAAAGCGAGCCATCAACTAGCCTTTTTGATTTCGAAGCAGTGGCTCGTAATGTTATGGACTTTGTTAGCGCGAGTATCTTAGCTGCCCAAGCAAATGGAGCGAGTGAGGACAAGTTGAAAGAGATGTTTGAGCAGGGGCGTGCTGGGGCGAATTTAGGTATTGATCAAGCAAAAGGCGATTTAAAAGATCTCGCCATGCTTGACGATGACTTAAACCAAGGTATAGAAAAAAGTCGTACGCTTATTAACAAGGGAATTGATGACCTCCATGAACAAATGTTTCCTTCAGCCAATAAATCAAATGAGAAGGTATCAGAGTTAACGCCAATTATCAGTTCTACAGCAATTGATAGCGAATTATACACAAGCAATTCAAAAAGTAGCGAGCTGAGTATTACTACTACTGACGGTGATGTAGTTTCAATATCATTTAGCGAATTACAAGAATATGCCAGTAAAGAAGCTTACCAGTATCAAGAGAGTAGCCAAGGGGGATCGATAAATTATAGTAGTACCAGTAGTCAGTATCATGAAATCAACTTTTCTTATAGCGTAGAGGGTGAACTTGATGATGATGAAAAAGCAGCAATCGAAGCATTAATTAAAGACGTAAATTCATTACAAAAAGATTTCTTTAATGGCGATGTTAATAAAGCTTTTGAAAAAGCAGTTGAACTTGGCTTCGATAATAAACAGATAACTAGTTTTAGTATGGACTTGCAACAAACAAAAACCAGTTATGTTAGCCAAGCGTATACAGCAGTGGCAGAGTTGGATGATAAATTAGCGCCTAGTGTCGGAAAAGACCTGAGGCCTTTAATTGACTTCTTAGATCAGTTTAACCAACTACAAGAACAAGCAGATAAAATATTTTCTAAGAATGATGATGCTTTTGGTCAGTTACTTGATGCAGTCTTTAAAGCTGAGTTTGGTGACGATAAAGTCGCTAAAGAAAAGTTCGATAAAGTAATAGATACGGTTAAGTCTGACAACATTAAGCTTTAATAGATAAAATAAACCCACGCTAACGTGGGTTTATTTAGGATAACTTACCAAGAAGAACGGTTATTCTTCTTCAAGATTTTTTTCTGGACGTTCCTTAGCTTCACGGACTTTCAAAGTACGCTGCTGAAATTCAGTATCATTAAGCGATGAAACAGCCGCATCAGCCGCATCAGCTGACATTTCAACAAAACCAAAACCACGACGCTTTCCAGTATGTTTATCTTTCATTAAACGAACAGAATGAACTTGACCATGTTCAGAGAATAACTCTCTGATCGATGATTCATTTGCTCGGTAAGGTAGATTCCCTACATATAACGTTTTTATTTCTTCATCAGCACTTTCTGCAGCAGTTGATGAACCTATAAGTGGCGCAATAAAAGTACTTACTAAAACTAATATCGCAGTAATTTCTGGTGAGCTGCCAATAACAGTTGATAAAATGTAAGCAATAACAGCAAATACTACTGCGACTATAAATGTTAACCCTTGAGGAGACTTCATATATGAATACCTAATTATTATTTTAAATTCTAAATTAAAAAACTAAATTGCAATGTACCTGCTACCCAGCCTTGAATATTGTACAAAGTACAAAGTTGTAAAAAAGATAAGTGTAATTTATATGCAAATAACACCTTACTTATATTAAGCAAAAAATAAAAAGTTTACTACACTAAATAAGCATATTAATTAAAAGCACTATTTTAGTGCTTATATAAGCCACTTTAAATGGATTATTATATAGTAGGAATAAGAACACTGATGTTTATTGAGCGATTAGAGAGTATATTGCCCACATTGTTTTTATTTTCAGCAAACAAACATAAAGATGAAAATAGTGCTTGATCCTTTTCAAAATATGTCTAGAATGCGCTCCAGTTCCAAGGGGTAACCCAAACGAACGTTTTGATAAGTTATCTACATCACTTTAGGGTAAAGTAGTTAACTTAACGTTTTATAGATAAGGTTTGAATCTTCGAAAAGAAACTTCAAATTAAATTAAATAAAACGTTGACATCAAAACTGAG